>JAFBAP010000163.1 GCA_019247695.1 Verrucomicrobiota bacterium
GGTGGGGCCGGCTCGGGCTCCGCCGCCACGGGCTGCGGCAGCAGATCGAGCGGGCTTTGGGTGGCGCACACCTTGGAAGTGGCGATGCGCAGGTAGCGGGCCGTGGTGGTTAGGCTGCGATGACCGAGCAATAATTGAATGGTGCGCACGTCGGTGCCCGATTCCAGCAAATGAACGGCAAAGGCGTGCCGAAGTGAATGAGGGGTGACCGGTTTAGGGATGCCGCAGCGTCGCTGGGCCTGCTGGCAGACGTGCTCGACCGCCATCCGGGTGATGTGACCGCCGACGCCCTCTCCCGGGAAGAGCCACCCTCGGGGCCTGGCCACGCGCCACCAAGCGCGCAAAATGGTCAGCAGCTTGGGCGAAAGCATCACGTAACGGTCTTTCTGGCTCTTGCCTTGGTGGACCCGAATGACCATCCGTTGGCTGTCGATGTCGGGGACTTTGAGCCGGATGGCCTCCGAGATGCGTAAGCCGGCCGCGTAGCATACCGTCAGGATCGTGCGGTGCTTGAGGTTGGGCACGCAGCCCAGAAAGTGCCGGACTTCTTCGGGACTCAAGACGATGAGCAAGGTCTGGGGCTTTTTGGGCGCCGGGATGGTTTGGTCCCACGGCCAGTCCTTGTGAAGCGTGACTTTGTAGAGGAACCGAAGGGCGGCTACCGCAATAAGGATCGAACTGGTGGCCAGCTTGCGTTCGTTGATCAGGTAAAGCTGGTAGGCGCGAACCGCTTCGGGGCCCAAGGCTTGGGGGGATTGACGGAAGTGGCGTGCGAACAGCGAGACCTGTTGCACGTACGAGGCTTGGGTATGGGGCGAGAGATTCCTCACCTGCATATCCCCGATCATGCGTTGACGAAGGGATGTCATGGGATGCTCCTTTGCGACCACCAATGTGCGGCAAGGAGCAGTGGCGTGCGCGTTCCGGGGCGCTCACGTCCGAACAGGCGCAGAAAGCTCGGCTCGAAGCCGTGGCGGGTACGCCGGTTAACCCCGGCAGGTGGCGCTACGGGCTACCGCGAAGCGGTTTAGTCCAATGACGTTTATCGAAAGAATTCGATAAACGTCACCATGCGATTGACGACGATGGGTCGAATGGCTCAGGGTGTGAAGGCCGAAGATTACCGGGACCTGAGCGCCGACCTGGAAGAAATGCTGGAGCACCTGAAGTGGAACCTCTGGCACGGGAAGGTCGATCGGGCCTTGGAACTCACCGATGAGCTCGCCTATGCCTTGGACGTCGGACACGGCAGCCCGGAGCACCGTAAGTTGCTTAAAGCGGTGCGCGCCTTCGAGACCTACCTCACCAACAACCGCGCCTCCGTCCCCAATTACGGCGAACGTTCCCGGCAGGGAAAGACCATTTCCACGGCCTTTGTGGAGTCGGCCGTCAACCAGGTGGTGCGCAAAAGGTTCGTCAGGAAACAGCAGATGCGCTGGACGCCTGCGGGTGCGCACTTTCTGCTGCAAATCCGGGCCCAAGTCTTGAACGGCGACTGGCGCGCCACGTTGTCCCGGCGGTATCCGGGCATGCAGTTAACGCCCAAGCCGAAGGCCGCTTAGCCCCCGATTTTTTCCACTCTCGCGTGAGCCCAGGTTTCGGCAGCATCGGCTGCGGCTGCGCCGCAAGCGGTAAACCAAGAAAAATCAGAACGACCCCCACGAGACGCATCGTTTTGATCCCACGCGGACCGGCCCGCAGAAGTCAATGCGTTCCAAAGCAAGTCAAAGCACCGACTCGAGCATCTCCCGAAAGACGGTTGCCGTCGGTCGCCAGTTGCCGCGCATGGCCTGAGCGGCGGCTTTAGCGTAGCCGCCGTCCGGGCGCGGACGTAGCCGAACCGCCGGAGGTAGCCCGTAACGCATGAAAACGGCGTTGGCCCACAGCCTCGCGGTGCGGCCGTTGCCGTTGGCGAAAGGGTGGATGCGAACCCATTCCGCGTGCGCCCAGGCCGCCGCGTCAATGGCCGCCGCCAATCCGTCCGCGTCGAGCTCCCGGTCGCGCGGGTAAAGCCGGTCGAGGACCGCCAAGGCACGCTGAAGGCGGGCTTCGAACGCCTTCAATTGGGCGGCGACCTGCGTGGGGGGCACGCCTTCGGCCGTACCAATCCCGACGTGAATTTCGGTAAGGCCGGCTTCGCCCCGGTATTTGCCCACGCACTCAGGAAACGGAACTTCCAGCCCGGCCATCGCGCCGCGGTGCCACCCACGTGCAGATTCGAGCGTCAGCGCGTCGCGGCGCTTGGCGCCGTCACGAATTTCGCGCAAGATTTTGGTCAGGTTCTCGAACAGCTGCGGACTGTCCTCGTCCCAGCCGGCCATGGTTTTAGCCTTTTATCGCCTCCTGGACCAAACTCTGGGCAGGACCCGTTTGGGGTTGCGGGCGACCTTCCGCGGGATCTCCAGCGCCCCGCTTGGCTTCCGCCTCCGCAAAGGCCGCGATGGCAGTTTCAAACTCGGGGTCCTTGGCACGGTAAGCCCGGAGGCGCTTCAGGACCTGCTCCAAGTCGGCTTCGACCTCTGCCGAACGCGTCTGGAGAAAGGCCGCGACGGCTTCGTTGACGAGGCGGTTCAGCGGTTTTTTGAGAATTTGGCCGAGGAGGGCCAATCCTTCCTGAAGCTTAGGGTCAAGCCGAACCGTGGTCGCTTTGGGCAGGTCACGATCGTGGGATGGCATGCAAGGATGATCGCATTGTTCGAGATTGATATCAATATTGAATATTGATGCCATCCTTCGAGAACGGGTACGTCGTCCGCTGCCTGAGATTTGAAAGCAAACCCGAGGAGGCCCGGTCGAAACGGACCGAAGCGAATCGGCCCCCTTTCTTTGATCCGGACGAATGCGTACCGCAGATAAGGTACTATCGTGTGTTGCCCAAAGCACCGCAGAACAGCCTTGGCTGAGCTGCACTGCCGGTAGTTTAAGCCTGGAGTACTAACCAGCCGTCGCCGCCGACGGCAAACAGCAGGTGGTCCTTCTGCAGCACGGTCAGGGCGCGAAACCGGTCCACCCGATCCACGCTGACCGGGCGCAATGTAGAACCGCCGGCCTCGAGGTAGCCCGGGCCGGCCTTACCGGCGAGGAAAATCTGCCCCGCGGCCGGGCCACACGCTACATCGTAGATTTCGTTGCCGGTTTCGGCGGGAAGGAGGCAAAGGCTGCGGGCTTTGCCCGCGCGGTTTGCCCGACGGGTTCGGGCGCAAATGCTTTGCGGAAGGGTGCTCTTCGCGTCCATGAGGGTCCGGTGCTTGGTTCAAAGTCGGGCCTGTGGGGTTTGCATCGCCACAAGGCCCGGTAAATCCTTTTCGAAAGGGGCAGGGGCATTGCAGATCCCACGCCGCTAGTCACGGGTTCCGACCGGATTGCCTATTGACGCCAGATCGGGCGAAGCGTCTAATGGGGCGTCGCCCCAATACCTTTTTACTGAAGGCCACCTTTCTATTTCTGTCCCGGCAATGAGGGAAATCCTGCCGCGGATACCTCGGCGACAAACCACCCTGGCACCCCCGAAACAAGACGATGAAAATACGCTTACTCCTTGCCCTTGTAGGTTTGGCAATCAGCTTTGCCTTGCCGACCGTCGCCCAACAGAAGGACACGATCGATTCGCAGACGCACGCGCAGATAGACGAGCAGATTGACAAGAAATTTGACGAGGCATTCAATAACGGGGATGCCGCTGCCTTGGCCGCGCTTTTCACCCAAGACGCGGTTTGGGTGACTCCGCAAGGGTCTGTGGCCGGTCGGGAGGCCATCCAGCAGCGTTTTGCCGGGATGTTCCAGCAAGGGCATTACAGCAACCATCTCAACAACGACGATCCGGGCTCCCCTCACCTGATAGGAACGGCCGGCAATGAGGTCTGGAGAACCGGGGAATGGAGTTTTACGCTTCAAGGCAAGAGCAGTAGTCAGCTACAGCTGAAGGGCCATTTTGGAGCGATTAATGTTCGTGAGGGCGAGAGCTGGAAGATTCGGATGCTGACCTTCAACGTAACGCCACCACCGGCCGCGGTGCCGTCCCCGACGGCCACCCCGAGCAGCCAGTAACCCAGCAAAAACGGGATTGGGTCGAGGGAGCGTAAAAATCGATTCGCCGGTTTCCGGGCATGGACGACCGGCTTGGCGTCGCGTTTCTGCACGCGCCTTTGCGGCCAATCCCTGGCGAGCCCGGGCGGCGGGTTCTGCCGCCCCTTCAGCAAATCCAACCCGGCCGGGCGGGCGTTTGTCAGGATGGGCGTACGGACGTGACGCCTTAGGAGACTGGCGGAACCGGTAATTTTCAGTCCCGCAAGGATGGAAAACACTGCGCGATCGATGGATCTGGCCTGGAAAGTGGCGGGGCCAAAACCAAAAACGGAAATTCGACGGCGAACGCGGGCGTCTTATTAGGTCATACAGCAGGTCGCCTTTTGCAGCCCCTTAACCGGACTCTTCGTGCCATTGTTGTTCCCAAAACCCCGTATCGGCACACGCAATGCCGCTTCGCATCCCGCAGATTACAATCTCATCTGTAACACCCAGTGAGGACAAGGCGGCCTTTCTGCACAGACCACGGTCTACCAGATTGACGAGAACGCTTCAGAGGCTGAATG
This sequence comes from Verrucomicrobiota bacterium, assembly GCA_019247695.1. Lineage (NCBI taxonomy): Bacteria > Pseudomonadati > Verrucomicrobiota > Verrucomicrobiota bacterium. The sequence continues at coordinate 4,593 of JAFBAP010000163.1, forward strand.
TCGCCACTTTGTTTGCAACCAGTCATCTGGATGCCACACGGGTGGCTGTCGAATTCTCAGGGTCATTCGAATTAGCTGGCAGACTCAGAGGTTCTCGACCCGATCCCTTCCGAAAAGGTTTCTGCTCTCCCCTGAGACTCCGATCGCGAGGCTCCGCGCATCGGCCGCTTTCAACTTCCGGCGCTTGCGCGGTTGCCGCACCGGGTCGCAACCGGCCGGCACGGCCGTATCGTAAATGCGCACCGGCTCCTACCTTCTAACCTCGAAGGGGATCGGGAATATTAACCATGGCGTATAGTTAACTCCGGAACCGCTGACGGCTGTTGCCCCCCTCGTCCCGGGGCCGCTGGGACTGCCCCACCAGTTTTCCGTGGCGTCAACCGTCCCGGGACCGATGTTGGCCAAGCCGACGGGCGCACCAACCAAGTCGTTCAAATGCGCATCGACCTTAGCGGGCGTGTTGGTGACGATATCGTCCTGTTCGTTGTAGATGACGTTGCCCGAGATGAGCGTGCCGGTGATGCCGACGCGCCCGAAGACGTTTATCCCGGTCGGGCCCGGCGTTGCGGCATCTTCCGTATCCGCAGCGTTGCCCGAGATGCGATTGTTCGTGATGACGTTGTCGTTAAGGTTCACCGCGGGGTCGCCCGGTCCGGGAGCTGCATGGTTGTGCATGGTCACACCGGGTAGGCCATTATTCGTAAGGTCATTGTCGATGACCACGTTGGCGTAGGCCCGGTTACCCGGCCCGGCCGCAAAAATGCCGACGCCCGCACCGGCGCCCGGGACCTGATGCCCATTATGAATCGAGTCGTTATGAGCTATGGTGTTGTTAAAGACGCCGAACGAATCACTGCCGTTGATGCCCGGGGCGAGCGGGTGAGACGCAAGCGTGATTCCGCAGTCGAATGGGTTATCGCGCACCAGGTTTTTGGTGATGAGATTGTGATGGGTGGCGCCCGTCTCGTCGCTGAGCAGAATCCCGCCGGAGTTATTCTGGGAGATGTTATTGGCCACGACGGAGTGATCGACGCCTATAAGGTGGATGCCTTCCCCGCAATCTTCGCCTTCCTCCGTCTCGAAACCCGGCAAGTCGGAGGAACAAGCCGGTAAGTTTCCCGAGACATTAAGTGCCTGGTCATTGTAGCTCACCTCGTTGTCCCAAATGGTGACGAAGGAGGCGTCAGTCACCAGGATGCCCTCAAACCTGGCGTTCTCAATCGTGAACCCGGTGACCACAACCCTGCTCAGGCCGGGAGGATTATTATCTTTCCCGTCGATGTAGATGCCGTTCGGCCGGCCCGCCGCGTTGATGATCGACCGGCCGCGACCTGAGCCGACAAGGGAGAGCGACGTGCCGATGACGACGCCCTCATTGTACACGCCCGGACTCACATAAATCGTGTCGCCCGCGGCTGCCGCCTTCACTGCGGCGCCGATGGTAGCGTAATGGCCCGGCACCCCGCCCGGGTTGACGTATAACGCAGTGGCCACCGCTGACTGGCAGAGACCAGCCATCAACGCCGTCACGGGAAAAAGCCGGATACAATCCGCTTTGAAATGCGTCCAAAACCTAAGCCTGTTCATGTCAAGTCCTCCTGCGAATCGAGCGAAACCCCGGACCGAGCAGCGCCCAGGGACTGCGGCGCCGGGGGATCAGAAAATCGCCCGCAAGCCGTTGACCATCGTACGGCGCCTTGCGAGTCCGTGCAACCGCAACAAAAGGCCCTAAGAAAACCCGTTTAGGTGAATGAAGTTCCACCAGATACGCATCCAGCCAAGGCACAATGAGGCTTCATCGATGTCAGCGCGACGTTCGTAGTGGATGGTCAGCCGGCGGACATGCGATCGCCGCCGCGTGCGGGGCGGGAGAAACCGACTCGAAGGGGGGTGGGCAGGCTCATGACGATCCGTTCGTGACGGGGGTGTCTGGCTAACGAACCCGGTAATGCTCTACGGCGTCCTGGTCCCACGCAAGTCCGCAGCCTGCTTCGGTCTGCGGCAGTGCAAAGCCGTCCTTGAGCGCCAACGGCCGCTCCAGGATCGGCGTCGCCCAATCCACGTATTCCAACCAGTGCGCTTGCGGGGAAATCGCCAGCAGCTGCGCGCTGAGTTCCGGGAAGAGGTGACTCGAGACCGGTAAGCCGGCCGCCTCGGCTTGGCTCGCCGCGCGCAACCAGCCCGTGATCCCACCGATTTTCATCACGTCCAGCATCACGAAATCCGAGGCACCGGCGGACAGGCACTTGGTCAGGTCGTGCGGGCCCCACAGGTTTTCGCCCATTTGAATGGGCGTACGGCACGCGGCGGCGATGCGGGCGTGACCCGCGAAATCATCGGCCCGGGTTGGTTCTTCCACCCACACCAGCGCCTCATCTTCGAGCGACTGGACGCGCGCAATCGCCTCCGGCACCGAGAGGCTTTGGTTATAATCGACCATGACCTGCAAGGCGGCGCCGGCCGCGTCCCGGGCCGCGCGAACCACCGCGCGATCCTGTTCGACGTGCGGGTAACCGGCTTTGTACTTCACGCAGCGAAAACCCCGTTCGACCGATTCGGCGGCTTCCCGTGCCGCCCCCTCCGGCCCGGCCATGCCGAGGCTGTGGTAGGCGGGGATGGGTTTCTCCTCGCCGCCCAGCAGCCGGGTAAGGGACAACCCGGCCGCCTTGGCCAGCAGGTCCCACGCCGCCATGTCGATGGCGGCCATGGCAATGCCGGTGAACCCTTGCGGCCCAAGCAAGCGGAAACGGCCTTGGAGCTGCTGCGCCAAGGCCAGCGGGGCGGCCGTCACGCCCTGGATCAGGGGCTGCAGGGCTTCCGTGAGCTCGGCAATGGGCTTCAGGGCAAGCGGGGTGTAGCAGAACGCGTAACCGTGGCCGGTCAGGCCCTGGTCGGTTTCCAAGTCCACCAGCATCAGCGGGGCGGAGCGGACCACGCCGCTGGCCGTCGGGTGCGGCCGCCCCAACGGCACATCCACTGGGGTGGCGCGCACGCGGCGAATCTTGGGGAGTGAAGCGTCCACGAGCTGCTCCCCAACGTTTATCACGCCGGGCGGGTTAAACGAAGCGCAAAAAGACCCGCCCCTTTGAAAGTGCACGCGCCGGCGCTCAAGCTCGGCCACCAAGTCGATCAAGTCTTTGACCGTTCGGCCCGGACGATCCAGGTTTCAAACCACCGCCCCATCCGGCTCGCGCAAATGCGACAGGGCTTCGGCCAAGCCCTTGCGTTCTTCCGGGCACCAGCCGCAGTGTCGGTGAGGACCCGCTTGCAACCTGCCTTTTTCGAAGCGTCTAACTGCAGTTGCGGGTGGACGCGCTTAAACGTTGGAGGTCGGCCGTGGTTCTCAAAAACCTTCCTTTCCGAGAAGACCCCCATTCCCTGCCGCGGCGCCCTGGCCGGAGCATCCGGCTCTTGTTAGGTTTTATTGCAGATTCCCTCCCGTTACCCCCAGTATGCCGCCGATGGCTTCACTGCGGACACCCCCCCCGCTAACCCGCTTCGCTCAACACACCGTATGCCTATGCCCGCGCTGCAGCTGATTCTTTTGCCCGCCGAGAAGCGACGGATGGTCGAACAAATCCGTGATGGCCTTCGCCGGGTCCCCCACATCCAGGCCATTGTGTTGGGCGGCTCCCACGCGTCTGGCCTGGCCCGTCTCGATTCGGATCTGGACATCGGCGTCTACTACCGCGAGGGCTGTCCCGTTTCGGTCGACGAGGTTCGCGCCTTTGCCGAGGGGATTGCCCGGCCGGAGACGCGCCCCGTCGTCACGGGCTTTTACGAATGGGGGCCCTGGGTAAACGGCGGTGCATGGATCCAGACGCCGGTGGGCAAAGTGGACCTGCTTTATCGAAACCTGGACCAGGTGGAAACCACCCTCGCCGAAGGCCAACGCGGCGTGTGGCGTCACGATTACGATCAGCAGCCGCCTTACGGGTTTCGTAGCGTGATCTACTTCGGCGAGACCGAAGCCTGCGTGCCCCTGCATGATCCGCACGGCCAGATTGCCCGGCTCAAAGAAGCGATCCGCACCTACCCGGAACGGCTCAAAGCGCGGATTGTCCAAGGCAGTTTATGGGGCGCGGAGTTCAGTTTGCTCCATGCTCGCCAGTTTGCCGAGCGGGCCGATGTGTACGGTGCGGCTGGCTGCCTGACCCGGGTGGCTCAGTACCTGATCCAAGCGCTCTTTGCGTTGAACGAACGCTACTTTCTGAGTGACAAGGATGCGGCACGCGTCGTCGAGGGTCTGCCGTTGCACCCGCCCCATTTCCAGTCGCGCCTGGCAGGCGTGCTGACTCGGGCCGGGGCTGACGCCTCCGAACTTCACGCCTCCGTGATACGTATGCGTGAGATTTGGCGGGACACCGTCGAGCTCACCAACGGCACTTACCGATCCCGGTTTGAATGGGAAAGGTCGGCTCGGGGTGATGCCTTGGGATAGACGATGCCTTGCAATAGATGAAGGGAGCGTCATAGGAGCCGTTCCTGGGCGCGCGCGCCGTGGCGGTAGCCACGACTTCACCGCTCACGACTCGGCGCACCGGCTTCGTTCAATGATCAATCTCGGTACGTTGGGCGGTAACACCAGCGAGGCTTGCGCCATCAACGAGCCCGGTGAGGTGGTCGGCTATTCCTTTACCACCGGCAACGTATCGGCTGGAAAGGTCACTACGACAGCGACGGCCACGCATTCTACACCAACCGAGCGTTCCCGCCGCGTTGTTATGATTCCGGGCCATCCCACGACCAAAATTGCTCAACCACGTTCGATCTGAAATTTCAAGCGTGTTTGGTTAGCCTTGACAGATTATTGCTTTCTTGCCATGCTAATCACTTAAATGAATCGACCTTCCAAAAGGCTAGGTCGTTCGATTGCGATCACGGTTGCTCTCGTGATTGCGGGCGCATCCCACATAGCATCGGCGCAGACCCCGAAGCTACCGCCCGGCGCCAACACGACCAATCCGAACGATCCGTTCTATATCGACCTCAGTGGGCTGACCTTCAATACGACCCCGCCGACGCGCAATCCGGCCAATCCCAAGTACCCGCCGGCGACCGAGCTACCTGATGGGACGATGCCGCCGAAAGGGGCCGACGGCAACTACATCATTGGGCCTACGCACAATCCGGCGCCGGAGGCGATCGCACAGAACGTGCCGAAGGGCAGCGTCTCCACGTTCACGATGACCTCGGAGCAGAGCCGGGTATACAACCCCGGGTTCGTCCGCGATGAGAGCTCACCCAATGCCGCAGTGAATTCAGCGTCCACCGTCCCTGGGGATCCATCCAACGTGATCATCCCCACCAGTCATCCGGGAACATGGACGCGTTCGGTGTCGGTCTACATACCGGCGGGGTTGACCGGGTGCAAGAAGGCCCCGCTGCTCGTCGTCGGTGATGGCGGCGGCCCGCGCGACACCGTCCTCTTTGCTGTACTCGACAACCTGATCCACCAGCAGCAACTCCCGCCGATGGTCGCGGTGACTATCGAGGCAGGAGGCCAGGACGCGCAGGGAAGCGAGCGCGGATTCGAGTACGACGCGGTCTCCGGCACGTATGCCGAGTTCGTCGAGAGGAGTGTGCTGCCGCTCGTCGAGCGCATGAAAGGCATACGCGTGACCCGCGATCCGGACGGTCGGGCGACCATGGGCATCAGCTCGAGCGGCGCGGCCGCCTTCACAATGGCTTGGTTCCATCCGGAGCTGTACCACCGCGTTTTGGCTTACTCGCCGACGATGGTCAACCAGCAGTGGCCTCACAGCACTGCATTGCGTGGCGGCGCCTGGGAATACCACAGCCCCTGGACGGGCCCGGTCGGGCCGCTACTGAACGCGAACGGCTTTGGCCTTCCGACTCCTAGCTCCTTAACGCTCGGCTCTCCGCTGATTCCCAACAGTCCGCGCAAACCGATTCGTTTCTGGTTTGAGGTCGGCGACCGTGATCTCTGGTACCCTAACCCGCTGGACGACGGGATGCACGACTGGGTGCTGGCGGACGAAAACATGGCCAAGGTTCTCGCAGACAAAGGCTACCACTACCAATTCATCTTTGCCCGGAATGCGGACCACGTTGATGACGCAACCTTTTCACAGACCTTGGGCTATGCACTCCAATGGGTCTGGCAGGGCTATCAGCGTTCAGATCGGGATGACGATGACGATTAGCCGGCCTTTGGACTGCAGCCGGCCAGTCGGGCGCGATGGTATCGCGGATCAGTGAAACTGGAGAGCATAAAAGCGGGGGCTACGCAGCCTCCTTCACCAGGTTCGCTTCCTGATCGGTTCGCAACCCGGAATTCCAGCGAACGAAAGTCGCCCAAAGCCTGTCGTTGAGCGCCTTCGTGCGCACCTGCTCCCGCCGTGATCGGCGGCCCCGGCGGGGGCAGCGCATCCCAGTCCCGCTGGCACCCCGTCGATTAAGTGCCCTTTCTCTTCTCCCAGCTCGGCCTCCAGGCGCTGGGCGCCGCAATCCTCCGGGGATCCCGCCCAGCGGCCGCCCACACAGACCGGGTAGGGCCGCTCGGCCTTGCCCGCCGAGCGATGTTCGAGGCGTACCTGGAGTTGGCACCCATCCCGCAAGTCGTACTCGTACAAGAACCGCTCATCGAGGCGAAACTGCAGGTCGGCCAGCTTGATTGCCCGCGCATCACGGCAGGCAAGCCCGTGGCGACGCGGCACGGCGTAGTCCTTCTTGCGGATGCGAGAGCCGGTTCAAGCAAAGCCGATCTGCAAGGCAAAGTGCAGGTCGGCCAGGCTACCGTCGGACCGGACGAGAAAGCGCCACCAGAGCATCGGGTGAATGTCCCGGATCCAGTCCAGGTGTGGAGGTAAGCTTCGGGCTGGGGATCGGGTTCCATGGTAGCGTCAGCCTACCCGCTCGCCGGCGCCTCGGCTCCTTTTAGCCCCCGCTTTGAAATGCTCTCCAGCAAACAGCTTTGCTCCACGACTCAAGTACAGTCCGACGGGAGCCCACCGGTTTTGCTTTGCATCCGGTCCCCCGGAATCTCCCGCTCTCCAATAATGCCGAAAGGATATCAACGCTTGCACCAGAACCTTTTCTGGACATTCGAGCTCGGTAATCTAAAGTAGCGGGAGCTGAAACCTGTGCCCGATTCTCTGCGTTTCAATGTGCCAATCGGCTCGTACAGCCGTTTTCGGGTGACGACGCCGTGTGGACTTGCTGGCCGGGGATCTGTGATTGGCGTTCCCGACCAGCCAGAATCCTTTTACAATAACGGGCGCGTAGATGCGGGACTACTCTGGTTCCACAGCGGTTTTGTTGAGTATGTTGTAAGTAACGCTCTTCCTCGAAATGCCTGCGTGACGAGATTGGAGGTCATCGCTGAGTTGTGCTCAGAGGCGCCTGGCTATTGCGACGAATGGCCGTCTGACATCACCGTATCCATAAACGGCATTGAGATCGGCACCTGGACATCGCCGGGTGATTTCGGCGGCCGACGCGGACGCTTTACGCCGCAATACTGGTCCCTGCTGGACACACAGTACGGGCTTCTAAAGCGCTGGTCTGTTACCCCGGATGCGGCCTGCATTGATGACATCCCAATCGCACCGGTTCGTATCGGGCAGTTGGCGCTTGAAACGGGGGACGTGATCGCCATTCGGTTTGAAGTTCGGCCTAACGCCCGGAATGTTGGCGGCCTGAACCTGTTCGGCGCGTCTTTCGGGGATTACGGACAGGACATGGCGATATCGCTTGAATACGACATAGGTGCTGAATCGATTTAGCTGATGCCGCGCCGGCCGTGAGCACGCTTCCGCATATTCAGATAGCTCCTGGACGGCGCTATTTTATGGCCCAAGATGGGTCGCCTTTCCTCGTCATCGGCCACAACGAGGCGATGTCGTGGCCAGGATTGGCGCCTCTGTTTCGACATCATGATATTGCAGGCGCCGAACGGTATATCAGCATGCTGGCCGCTTATGGCATTACGGTCATACGGCTGATGCTCGAGTACTTCGATGAAGACACGTGGTTTTTTGAAGAACAAGCGGGCGTCCCCAATCCCTCAACTGTCGAATGCTGGGATGCTCTCATAAAGCTTTGTGAGCGCCACGGCATGCGGCTCCTAGTCGTTTTCTGGGACACGTTTCACATGGTGCAGCGTTGGGGCCGTCACCCTTATGCGGCCGCTTCGCGCTCGTTTTCTAATCCAGTGCACTTCTGCACCAGTCCCGATGCACTTGATCTACAAAAGCATAGAATCGCCTTTTTTGTGGATCGCTGGGGTGGATCCGGCGCTGTATTCGGTTACGAATTGATGAACGAGATTGGCCCAGAATGGGGCGGCTCTGTCCACGAACAATCCAATTGGATATCCGCGATCGCATCGTTTACGCGCGAGCGCGAGCTTGCAAAGTGGGGCAAGAACCACCTGCTGACAGTTTCGTGTTTCGGGCCATCACCTACCAACGGGTACGCTGACCTGATTTTTCGTCATCCCGAACTCGATTTCAGCACGACCCATGTATACGACTTCGGCACTATCGATAATCCGGAAAATACGATCGGGTGCGCAATCACCATGGCGTCAGCTGTGCGGTATGCAGCGCAGCAAAGCGGAAATTCGCGCCCTTACATCGATTCAGAGAACGGTCCCATCCACCTATACCTGGATCTGAAGCGGCAATTGCCGGATGAGGTTGATGCCGAGTACTATCATAACATTGCGTGGGCACATCTTGCCAGCGGGGGAGCCGGTTCGGGAATGCGATGGCCGTTCCGGCATCCTCATTGCTTGACAACGGAGATGCACAAATGCCAGCGCGCGATGGCGAATTTTGCGAGTTCTATCGATTGGGTGCGGTTTGCGCCTCACCCTGTGCCCCCGCAGGTCAACATAACCTGCGCCGGGCGTACTTTACCGCTTCTCGTTTTCGGTTGTTTTGATAGCTCCCAGATGATTCTGTGGCTTTTGAGAGACTCAAGACGCCTCACCCGCAGCGAGCCGTTGCCGGCGTCGGAAGCCTTTTTCCCGGACCTTGAGCCAGGAACGTATTCGATCGCTTTTTGGGACACACGATCTGGAACGGCATGTCAGCGCAGCAAATTGTGTCATCCCGGTGGTCGTGCTCGGCTTGGGGTGCCGTCCTTTGAACGCGATCTGGCGATTAGTATCTCAAAACTCACCTGCTGCACGGAGGGACTGGGCGACTTTTAGCACGGAATCAAGGTCGACCGTGTACTGGCGGACAGTATTAACTAGACCTGAATCATTGGTCCCGACAGCGAAGAGCCGGCCATCAGCGCTGAATCGTGCCGTTGCCGCCGACCCGGAATTCAACGGCAGGTTGCATCGTAGTTGGCCAGTCCGAGTATGCCAGAACTGCAGACGACCGTCTCCCGCGATGCTGCTACACGTGTTCCCATCCGGGCTGATCTCTAACTTAGGTACACCTTTGGACCCTGTCTGAATCGAGCACCGGATCGTACCGCTCAGACCATCCCAAATTACAATCGAACCGTCTTGGTAGGCGCTAGCCACAACGGAACCATCTTCTGCCGCCGCCACTGACTCCACTGACGCATCGCGGCGGGTCAACGCCTTTATTAGCGTAAGGGTTGCGCCGTCGTAAGCCAGAATCCTGCCATCAGCGCACCCGACCAGAATCGTGTTGCTCCGACGGGCCCACGCTACGGCATTCGTCTGGCCCCCTGGATCGGGTATCGATTTGACCAGTTTGCCTTCAGTTATGTCCCACAGAACGGGACTAAATTGCGACCCAATTACGATAACACGCATCCCGTCCGGACTGAATTCGGCAGCGCGCAATTGGTGGCCAACGACAATCGCTCCTACACGGCTGGCATCCAGCGTGCTCCATAACACCCCTTGTCCTTGAACGTCAACCGTCATGAGAAGCGAGCCAGTCGGATCAAATGCACTGCGTAAAATTCCATAGGGGTTCGCGAAAATTGTATATAACAGTTGACCTGTACCGCTATTCCAGACAGTCGTATCCCCGCGCAGCCCTGACATACCGCCCCGCGTAGATACCGCGATCTGCTTCCCATCAGGCGAATAACAAACATCGGCGATGCCGTAACCATAGCAGCGCAGAATTGGTAGACGCTCCGAACGCTCCGGATCTAGTATAAGCACTGATGAACCGTCCCAGGCCACTGCATTGCGACCGGTTAATCCGCACGCCACAACCTCCATCTTGGTACCGGGTCTAACGATGCTACTCCGACGACGGAGCTCAGCCATATCCCAAACGCGAAGGGTTTCGGAGCCGCACGCGGTGATCGACAAGTTCCCGTCCGCGGTGAGCGCCACGGTGCGAACGGCAGATTCATGTTGTTCGAATGCGGCGAGAAAGCGGCCCTGATTCGACACCTGCCAGACCCGGACAGTACGGTCTTCACCTCCGGAAATGAGCAGATCACCTTTATGACTCCACGCGAGGCAGTTCACCCCATTCACGTGGCCTCGCAAAACGAGCGGCTGCTTATCGGTGGCCCAGATTCTGACTGTTGCGTCCTCACCCGCACTGGCGATAGCCGTTCCTGTTGAGTTGTAAACCGCCGTATTTACGGCACCTTGATGTCCCTTCAGTGCTCGTATTTCGTCGCCTGTTCGCGCTGACCATTCCCGGACGGTGCCGTCCTCTTCGGCCGTTATCACACAATCCCCATCTGGTCGAAATGCAACTCCGCGTATGCTCTCCTTGCGTCGCTTCAAGGTCGCGATAACCGCAGCTGTTGCAAGGTCCCAAACGACAGCAGGGCCATCGTTGTCGCAGGTTGTGACCATACGGCCGCTTCGGTCAAAGCTGGCGCAGCGGAGTGCCTCAGGCGGTCTGAGTTCGATGGTGGTCCTGGTCTCGTCCGCGATCGAATATCGAGTGATGCGGCCACCAGATTCGATGATCAAAACCCAACCATCGCTCATATTTGTGTCACAGGTAATTCCAATGACCGTGCCGACATGGCCATCCTGTATGCGTCTAATTACCGGTGTGATCATCACCATCCGCAGGGCCTCCTCAGCCTGTGGAACCGGTATCTCACCGTACGAGCGGCTCGCTTCCACCGCCTCGATAGCCAGTACCAAGGCACGTTGGGGATCTTGAGTCAGTGCCGCCTTTGAATCTGCGGCAAGGGAGACGGCTCGAGCAACTCGCCTCAGACGCTGCTCGCCTTCACGAGTAAGGCGAACCTCCTCAACATAGGACCGACTTGCATCCCGAAGTGCTTCAAGGTCCGAGCTATGGTTCCGCGCTCCGTCCTCCGCTAGCCACCTGTCGAGTTCATCCAGCGCTCCCTCATCTAGCAACCCGCCGCAGCGCTCTAACCGAATCCACTCCTGGGCTTTCTCCTCAAAACGCCTTCGCACTCGCTCCCCCTCGCGCTCCCTGCCAAGCAACTCCTGCATCATCGGCCAGTCCGTGATTAACGCATCACTAAGCAACGTGACTTCAACATCGTCGGTCACTGGCGGTCTCATCGTCAGCAGCTGTTTATCTGCAAGGTGCTGGACAACCTCACGAATCGACGATGCACTCTCACCCGTGTTTTTTAGCGCGGATAAGGGTTGCACTCTGCGCGTGTCAGGTCTCCCCGGAACAAACTGTACTAGCCTCAGGAAAATGCGTTGAGCGATCTCGCGTTGGTCAGGACTTAGCTCTCTTATAGCGCCATTAGCGTTTTTTGTTAAGGCATACGCCAACCTGCCGCGGCTGTCCGTCGCCAGCTTTGCATAAGCGGCTAGAAGTAGTGATTGTTCATTCATCTCGTGTCTCCAGAGATGCACCATGGTAGATTGCAGCAGCGGCAGGCGGCTGGGTTCGTCCGCGGCATCCGCTGTGAGCAGAACAACCAGCGATTGTTCCAGGTCGACCCCGACCTTCTTCGCAGGCAGCGAGATCGCATCGGCCAAGCGGTCACCTTCAAGTGGATTCACGTCGATAATCGCGTCACGGTTCGTTGGCCAGGGAGCCGCTCTTAAATCAGGAAGGAAGGCGGCATGCAAGGCGCTGAGGATGGAGCATTGGTCGACTCTCGCCAGCTGGCAGAGTATTTTAGCGAACTGTTGGTGCTGCTCTGTCTTCCTGAAACACTGTTCCAGTGGGTCGATGATAATTAGCAAACGATCGGCGGCGTCCCGTTGCAACCTGTCTCGTACGGCGGCAGGGGCGTCACGCGTAATCCCGGGAATCTCAAATTCCAGATCGCTGGCAGGATACTGCTGCGGGTGGACGGACACCGTCGTCCAACGATACGCGACCAGCCGGCTGGCGTTCTGATAACCTGGATTCTTAAGCCTTGGAATCAGCCCACCCGCGATCAGGGACGACTTGCCGGCGCCCGACATGCCGGAGAGAACCACGTTGGCGTTGTCCTCCAGTATTTTCGCAATGTCCAGAACCTCGCGATCTCTGCCGAAGAAATAATTTGAGAATCTTTCATCATACGGCTCCAGACCTGGGTACGGGCAGGGCATAGAGGGTGAGTGCAGCACGGGGATTGGTGTACGTTCCGCTGCCGATGCAATCTGTCTACAGACTTCGGTCAGCACACGACCCTGTTCAGCTCGGCTTAAGCTATCTAACGGTCTCGCAATGTCGTGCAGGGCTTGGTAGTCGTTGATCTCCGTCGCATCATACAAGGAGCTGCTGACGTGAATCCACAGGACGGTCAGCCCTTCGTGTTCAGCTGCTCTCAAAAGGGCGGGAAGCTCGTGCTCGACAATAAAATCGGACGCAAGAAAATGGGGGCTCACCAGCAAGACCGCCGCCTTGGCCGCCGCGAGGGCAGCTTTGATTTCCTCCTTCCACTTCGCCCCGGCTCGAATCTTGGTGTCGTCCCAAACCGAGATGGTCCGGTTACGCACCAGGGGTTTCAACGTGGTCTGGAGCTTCCCGAGCCACCTCTTGTCCTTGTGGCTGTAACTGATGAAGACCTGATCTCGTGTGGATTGTGCCATGGTGTGTTTCTCCTCTCGGATCGCTCGACGGTGCAATACAGTGTAACATAAGGCCCCTGTTTCAGTTTAGTATGCCACGCGGAAAGTCGGGATGTCCTCCGGCCGGGAGTGACGCCGGTCGTACAGACGCGTGGTATTCATGAATCCATTGGGGCGCTAGCGGCTGCGCCGGCACGTACCGGACCTTGCTGCCCTTGCCCAAGACGCCCAGGTGGGGCACGCCCGGGCGGCTTTGCAGGTCGCGCACCTGCAAGCCGCAGAGCGCCTCGCAGCGCAAGCCGTGGTGCAGGAAGGTCGCCAAAATCGCCTGGGCGCGCTTGCCTTTGAGCGTGTCGGCCGGGGGCGCGTCCGGCAGCGCGCGGGCTTGGCCGGCACCCAGCGCCGGCGTCTTGCCCTCGTTATTGTCGGCTTTGGGGCGTTTGACCCCGCACACCGGGTTGTGACTGACCGCGTTGACCTCGCACAGGTGATCGAACAGGGAAGCGACCGCGGCGAGCTTGCGCCGGATGGAACCGGGGGCCAGGCCCCGGCACTCGAGGTCTTTGCGCCAAGCGATCAGGTAGACGCGGGTGACTTGGCGCATCTCCTCGGGGCGCTCCACGCCGCCGAAAACCGTGAAGTCCCGGACGTCGAGGCGGTAGGCGCGCCGGGTGCTCGGGTCGTCGAGGTCGGCAAACCATTCCAGCTCGGGGCGCATGCCCCCTAAGCCCTGGGACTTGGCCCGGCCCAGGCGCTTGCCTGCCGATTCCAAGGCCATCCCTAGGCAATCGCCGTTTCGGGGACGCGGGATCATGCTTGAGCGGTTTTACTGCCGGTAACGGCTTCTATTCAATACTGAACGGGCGGCATGTTATACCGTTTCAATCTTGTGAAAGCTTAGCCGACCCGTCGTCCCCGTTGGGGTGGAAAATGGGTTTTGCCCCCTCCGCTGAGCCCCCCGGCTGTAGAGCAATGTATAATGGCCTGGGCCAGGATCTTGTCGCGGAATTCACGACACTGCGCGGAGCGCTCGAGCAGCCCTTCCGGGCCGTAAACGCTCACTTTGGCTTTGCGGTCGCAGACCCAAGCATCTCGGACGCTGACCCCGAAGAAGGCTGCCGGCATTTTGCGGAGTTTAGGAGGGTGTCGCTGGGCGACTGCACCTCGATGCAGACGTCCGGCACGCTCACGTGCTCGGCGCGCCGGGCTGCCGCATTTGCAAAAGGCATCCCGCGCCGGGCTCAGGCGCCTCGCCGATCTCAAAGAGGTACGGGCCTGGGAAGGCTGCGTGCGTTGTGGGGGGCTCAGACGCCGTCGGTCGACATTTTCGCATTAATTAGGTAGTGTAAAAATTTGCAATTAAAAAATTTATACGCGCGGCTGGGTCAGTTGATGCGTAAACGCCCCGGCGGGCATCAGGGGCGGACGCGCGCCGCAGCCGGGGGGCGCCATTTAATCGTGACCGGCCCGAGCGACATCGAGATTTATGCCGAAGAAAAAACAGAAGGTCTACGTGGTCCCATCTGAGCGGGACAAAGGGCAATTCAAGCTGCTGCCCTTAGTCGGGGAGTTACTCACGGCCGTGGTGCTGACCGTGGTCAAAACCAAGGTGAAAACCTGGATTTTGGCCCCGTTCGTCAAACGCCAGCGCTCGGCGCCCGAAATGGCCCCTTCGCGCCATATTTCGAGCCAAAGCGCGCCCCAAACGCACGGGGATCGCCCCGCCGAGGCGCGCAAGACGACGGCCGGTAAGCCGCTGGCCGCGAAGGCCTTACCGGCTCAAGCCTGGGTCCTGCTCAAAGACACCGCCTTGAAGTGGCTTCAAGACCAATGCCCGCAACTGGGGGCGGCCCTGGCCTATTACACCGTCTTTTCCTTAGCCCCGCTGGTACTGGTGCTCTTGGCCGTCTTCAGCCTGGTTTATGGGGGCAACGAGCACGCCCGAGAAAAGATCACCGACCAATTGCGCTATTTCGTCGATCCCAGCGGGATCAAGGTCGTCCAAGACATCGCTGCCAACGCCGCAAAACCCAAAGGCGGCATCCTGGCGAGCGCCCTCGGCGTCATTATCGCGTTGTTTGGCGCCAGCGGTGTCTTTGGCGCACTGCAGAACGCGCTCAACACGATTTGGAGCGTCAAGCCCAAACCCGGCCAAGGGGTCTGGGGTTTTTTGAGGGCGCGCTTTCTGTCGTTTGCGATGGTGGGCGGGGTGTGCTTCCTCCTCCTGGTCTCGCTGACGGTCGAAAGTCTGCTCAAAGGTTTCAGCGGCTATCTTAAAAGCGCGCTGCCCGGCGGCGATACGGTGGCACTGGCGGTCTTTCTTGTGTTCGACCTTGCAGTGCTCATTCTGCTCTTTGCGATGATTTTCCGTTACCTGCCGGATGCCAGGATCGCCTGGCGCGACGTGTGGGTTGGCGCAGCGCTGACTGCGGTGCTCTTCGGGATCGGCAAGTTCGTGCTGGGCTTATACCTTGGAAGCGGCGCGGCCGGCTCGGCCTATGGGGCGGCCAGTTCGCTGATCACCTTGCTTCTGTGGGTCTTTTACGCCGCCCAGATCTTGCTCTTCGGCGCGGAGTTTACCGAGGTGTACGCCAACGCCTACGGCTCGCACGTGCAACCCGAGGCGCACGCCGTCAAGGTGGAACGCAGGGAGACCGAGGTGCCCCCCGATCGACCCTCATGAGAACGGGGCATTTCGGGTATATGCTTTTGCCGGGTGACCTGATTTCTGCACTGGCCAGCCACACAAGCGCGATTTCTCTCTAAAGCCAGTTTCCGCCATTCGGGTCAAAATCCCGCTGATCGCCATTTGGAAGCCAGAGATAGACCTTTCCCTCATAATCGTCGATGCAGCCCTGCGGCATGAACAGGACATTCAGCAAGGCCCACCATTCCGTCTGGATTTCCTCCGGCGCCACGACCCTGCACTGCGCGTTGAGGGCAAGCTGACGGCAGAACTGTTTCCCGGCTTGACCACCCGCTAACGCGCAGGAGTGGAACCATATCGTGCCAATCGTATAGCTGCGCAAAGCTGCGAAAGCGCCGACGTTCTTGATATTGATGTCGTTGAACTCGGCGGGGACCCACACGCCTTTGCCCGGGCCAGGAAAGATCTCCGGGGAGGCTTCGCCGACGTGGACTTGTCCCGGGTCACCATGAAAATTCATTACGATATTGGCTAACCGTTTACCCGGAGATTGGCCACACGCGGTCCCGATCCAGTTCACCACATCTTTCACGGTAGCAGTCTTTGGACAGTTCCAGGTGATGTCCATGAACATTCCGCACCCCCCAAACACATCTGTGAACGCGTAGGAGTTGAGCAGCAACGATGGTCCTTGCAGTCTGAGTGACATGAGGTATTTCCGCTGAAAAACCTAAATTGAATTGGCGAGGAGAGCCGCTGCAGGCCTTCGAGCGCGGTCACGGTCGCGCATCGAACGATCCGGGTGAGAGGCGGTTCCGCGTTTCTTCTTCGCGCAGGTTTTGCCCGCGCTGCGACAGCCCCCGTTCGACGCTGAGCTTTCCTCGGCTTCGTACCCGTGTGGCTGGGCTCCATGGCGGTCCGAGCCGCCCGAAGCAAATACAAAATGATGATCCATCCAATTCTACTCGCTTTCTATATTCCGATTTTTGATTGTCGATCCTGGACCGGTACAACGGAAAAAGCGGCGCGAAGTTTCAGGAGCCTCGCTGAAATGATCTGAGAGAGCGGCTCGGAAGGGGCAGACGACCTTAGCCG
Source organism: Verrucomicrobiota bacterium (assembly GCA_019247695.1). NCBI lineage: Bacteria > Pseudomonadati > Verrucomicrobiota > Verrucomicrobiota bacterium. Next base: position 21,263 of record JAFBAP010000163.1, read on the forward strand.
ATCGGTTATGGGGCGTGATGTAGCGTCGGAACGCTTCCGCTTCACAAGCGCATAAGAACGTTCGGAGTGGTTGGATGCAACGTAGACGGGGTCGGGTACAGGTCCGGGGCCATGTCTACCCCGCCTGGACCGGGTGACCGGAGTTGCCGTTGCACTGCATCCGTCTTGTCCAGCAAGCGGCCCGCAGCTCTGTAGGAACAGCGTTGGCGTTACCGCCAGGTGGAGATCGCATCCGCCGGCGGTTGCCGGGCGTTCCTTGCCACCGGGCGATCAAGGCCGGCCACGATGCAGGCGCGCACGGGCCGTTCGACAAACCTGATGGCCAAACGCGTGCAAGGCGGGGCCACGTGGGCTGCGGGTTCGCCAGGCCCGCGCCAATAACCCCGTTAATTTTGCCCGTTCTTGTTCGGTTACGGCGCGCAAGGGTTGCTTCCGGGCCCGGCTTATGCCAGAGGCCCGTAAGCTTCCCGCTTCTACCATCTCGACGGCCATGGAGGTAAGAGCTTGTCTTGCTTCCCAGATGCCCGGCCGGCGTTAAACCTATCACACCGTACAAACGGTCCAGGCC
>JAFBAP010000164.1 GCA_019247695.1 Verrucomicrobiota bacterium
GGTGAACGGCAGGGAACTTCGCTGCAAGGTGGTCGCGGAAGGCGGCAACCTCGGATTCACCCAGCTCGGGCGCGTCGAATACGCGCTTAACGGCGGCAGGATCAACACCGACGCGATTGATAACTCCGCCGGGGTCGACTGCTCGGACCACGAGGTTAACATCAAGATCCTGCTCAATTCAGTGGTCGCCGAAGGGGGCATGAGCGTCGAGCAACGCAATCAACTGCTCGCTGAAATGACCGGCGAAGTCGGCGCGCTGGTTCTGCGCGACAATTATTTCCAGACCCAATCGTTGAGCGTGCGCGAAAGGATGCTGTTGGACGCCCAGGCGCGTTTTATCAAAGACCTGGAAAAGACCGGTAAACTCAATCGTGCGATCGAATTTCTGCCGTCCGACGAGGAGTTAGCTGCGCGCAAGGCAGCCAGGACCGGCCTGACCTCGCCGGAACGCGCGGTGTTGCTCGCCTACAGCAAAATCATGCTCTATGATGCGCTGCTCGCCTCCAAAGTGCCGGACGATCCGTACGTCTCCACCGCGCTGGTGCGCTACTTTCCTGCGCCGCTGCACGAGCGCTATCGCGAGCACATGGAGCGTCACCCGCTCAAGCGCGAAATCATCGCGACCCACGTCACCAACGAAATGACTAACCGGGTCGGCAGCACCTTCGTGCACCGCATGCAGGAGGAAACCGGCGCGAGGATCCCGGACGTGGTGCGCGCCTACCTGCTCACGCGTGAGGTATTCGACTTTGATTCCTTTTGGAAGGCAGTCGAAGCTCTCGACAGCAAAGTCCCGGATGCGGTGCAGACCGGCATGCTGATCGCCTCGGAAAGGCTGATGGTACGCGCAACCCTCTGGTTTCTTCGCTATCGGGATTTGAGAGATGACATCGCGAAAACCGCGGGCCATTTCGCCCCCGGGGTTAAGGCCCTCGCCGCGAGCCTTGACCGGTTTTTGGCTGCTGACGAGAGCGCCGGCCTTGCGCAGGCAGCCGAACGCCTGACTCAAAACAAGGTTCCGAACGATCTCGCCAGGCGCTTGGTGAGGTTCGAACCGCTTTATTCGGCACTCGATATTACTGAGGTCGCAATGCAAACAAAGCGCAGCGTCGAGGACGCGGCGGGCATCTATTTTGCCGTGGGCGGGAGACTCAATTTTTCCTGGCTCCACAAGCAGATCGGCAGCCTGCCTGCGGATTCTCACTGGCACGCGCTCGCCAAGGCCGCGCTCAGAGACGAGCTTTCCGGCCTCCAGAGCCAGCTTACCGGCGCGGTTTCGAAACTCAGCCCCCACGCGAACGTGCCGGATGCGCTCGTCCGGCAATGGGAAGCGGAAAACAAGAGCGCCCTGGAACGCAGCCGGCAGGTGCTCGCCGATCTTCAAGGCACCGGCAAACTGGACTTGTCGATGTTGTCCATCGCGCTGCGGGAGCTGAGAAATCTGGCGCTGCAACGCCCGTAAAAATCGTCCCGGCCGCCCGATGGAATCTGGAGGGTCAATGGTAACTGAACCGAAACGGCCCCCTTGTGACGTTGGCCTGTCCCCATTTGCCTGCGAAGCGTCTCGCGGAGCCACGGATTTGCGCATAGCATCCAAGCATCCAAGACATGACCATTGGTGAAATCATCATCTGGATAATCGTCGGCGGTTTTGCGGGAACGCTCGCCGGGCGAGTGGTTACGTTGAAAAGGGAAGGCTTGGGCCGCTGGTTGAACCTCCTCGTCGGCATGGCCGGCGCAGTGATCGGCGGCCTGCTGTTCAGGCTGTTGAGAATTGATCTCGGGCTCGGGCAGCTGAAGGTGACGTTCGAGGACCTCATCGCCGCCTTTCTCGGATCGCTTCTCGTGATCTTCGCCTGGCGGCTCCTGGAAAAAGCCAGAAGAAAAAGCCCGGGAAATCGCCGTCCCAGGCGTTGAAGCAAAACGAAATCGCCCGCGCGCGCTCTTCCTGAGCGCCGAGGTGCCGCTTTCCGCCTGCCCCCCGGGAGGCGGCGGCATTGGCTCCGGACCTCCAGGCGTGGGCTTCACCCCCTCCGGTGCCTCACACGTTGCAGCGTCCCATGTACGGCCAGCCATCGTTGCCCTGCAGCGCTCTGCCGCCCGAGGCGAGCACGAAACGCGAGGTCAGCACGTTGAAGCCGTGGTCCAACAGGCCCGGCGTGTAGCCCGGCCCCTTGACGCCGGTGCCGAAAATCGTGGCCGCCACACACATGTTGGCGTCGAAGCCGGTGACGAAGACATCGCTGATGCCGTTCTCACGCATGTCGGCCACCAGCCGGGTGCCAGCCAGCACGCTGTTGGTGCCCGAGATGATCAGCTCGCGGTAGCAACTGGTGACGGCGTTACTGAAGTCGCCGACCAGCTCGCGTCCCTTGACCGTCGTCGTCTTGCAACAGATGTACACGGGCAGGTGTTCGAAGCGCCCGCCGCCCAGGTCGGCCCGGGTGTGCGCCAGCAGGCGCTGGATGTGGTCCTTGACCGTCGCCGGTGTGCCGTCGTAGTGGGCGTTCATGCCTTGCGCGTCAAAGTCGTCACCGTAGAGATCAATCACCAGCACCGCTACCTTCTTGCCGCGGCGGGCGTATTCGACGAGCAGGCTTGCCAAGTCGCCTGACAAGGGCGTCACGGTGGGTTCGGCACGCTCGGTGGGAGCCACGCGCCGCTCCCCATGCAGCAGAACCGACGCCGACGGCGCGGGCCGGTAGTCGTCGAGCCCGGTCTGCACGGCCAGCTTGCGCACCACGCCGTCTCCGATTGCGTCGTACTTGTCGAACTCGGTCGGCTTTTCCTGCTTCCAGGTATAGATCGCGGAAAGCAGGTTGATGCGTGCCTTGGGTTCGAGAGCCGCGCTGTCACGGTCGCGCGCGTAGTCTGTGAGTGCCAATTGTACGGCCTTGAGCTGCTGGGACAGCGAAAAGCTCTTGCCTTCGATGCCCAACGCCTTGTCAAAGGCGGCGGGCGTGATGGTGATCTTCATGGAACGGGCTACAAGCATCACTGAAAGAAGGAGCTCAATCAAGCGTTGTGCCGGTTGAGAATGAGCGTCTGCTCGATCGAGACGAAGGCATTCAAGGGACGGTGCGACAAGAATTGGTGAAGTGTTTCCCGTTCTCCCGGCCTTGTACGTCTGACCTCCGGCCTGGCCCTGCCCGCGCACGTGCGGACCTGTCCCGAATGGCGTTAAACCAAGGGGGTTTGGGTAGGTGGGACTGGTGTCTTAACTAATTTGCAATCGAGTGTCGCTCGTGGATCATTTTGGTGATCAGGTCCGAAATTTGAAGGACGACACCCGCGGGTTACTCCGCAACCTCGCTGCAAACCATACCCCCCACCGGGACCGTACCATGCCTGCCACACCCTACCGCAACTTCCCGCACCTCCTGATCGAGCACGATCCGATTACCTCGTCTAAAGACAAGGTGGAGGCCAAGACGCACAAAGTCATCCCGAAGAAGGATTTCAGCACCAAATACCTCAAGGAGATAACCACACTGCTGGACACCATCGCTTCGACAAAGGTGGGGCTGGCCCTGCTGTCGAGCCTGGAGCGAGCCGGTAAAGACGTGAAGATCCGCTTTCCCAAGCTTTTCGTCGCCACCTATATGAAGTGCGACGGGGGAGCGCCCAATACCTCCAAAACGCTGGGCAACCCGTTCCGTGAGCCGATCGGGACCCCCGATCCCCTGTCGGTGCTGCAGGAGGCGGTCCGCAAATCGGGACTCAGTGCGCGTTCGATCGCGTCGTTCATCGGCGACGCCGCCGAGTCCGGCGGCGCGGACCTCAAGATCAACAAGGATATCGTGGCGGCCTGGCTCAATGGCTCGAAGGAACTACCGAAGGAGAGCGACCGCGGTTACCGTTACCTCGTCCTGGCTCTCGAGCCCTGGCTCGACCACGGATCGGGCGCCAAGGTCACGGTCGAGTACGATCCCTGGAACGAGTTGACCGGTGAAAGCACGCGTCCGGCGCACGTGGGTTTGTTCCACGAACTCGTTCACGCCTGGTATTACGTGAGTGGTCGCCAAGTCTTCACCGACGACCACACCGAGAACGAGCGGATGATAATCGGCTTACCAGGCTTCGACATACGCGCAACCGGTCACCACCGTCTTTACACGGAAAACCGGTATCGCGACGAACTCGGCATGGGTCCACGCCTTAAGGTCAAGGCCGGCCACGACCCCCCGGACCGGCGAAAGCGCCTGAAAGGGACCCGTCCCGGGCAGGTGCGCTTCCCCTTGCATCGCCGACAGCGGATTTATAGCCTGCCGCGATGGCGGAGGCTACCGCACCGGGGAACCTGTATGGCAGAGTCGTCCTGATCATGGGCATGCACCGTAGCGGCACGTCGCTGCTGGCCCATATGCTGGCAGCGGCCGGACTGCCGTTCGGTACGAACTTGTTGAATACCCCACGCCCGGATAATCCGAACGGTTACGGCGAACATGCTGAGGTCGTGGCCATCCACGAGGAGTTGCTGGAGGCACTGGGGCGCACGTGGTACGGACCAGACGGAGCGATTGCACTGCCGGCAGACTGGCTCTCCTGGCCGGAAACGCTGGAAGCCAAAGAGAGGCTGACCGCGATCGTACGCCAGGAACTGGGCGCAAGGCGACTTTGGGCGCTGAAGGATCCGCGCCTGTGCCGCTTGTTGCCGGTATGGCTTGCATTGCTTGACGAACTCCGGTTGGAACCTGTGCCGGTACTGTGCATCCGTCATCCGGAAGCAGTCGCTGCGTCCCTCCGGGTACGGAACAAAATGCCGCATGATCACGCCGTCGCGACCTGGCTCGCGCATATGCAGGACGCACTACGCGCCTTGGATCATTTGCCGGCCTCAGTGGTGGAATTCGACAAGTTGCTGGCGGCACCGGAACCCGTACTGCGGGCGCTGCTCGAGACGCTGGACGTTGAGATTACCCCCGAAGCACTGGCCCACGCGGTTGCGCTGGCAAAGCCTGAACACCGTCACCACTTGGGGCCACAGGTACCCGCGTCCGTGTTTGGATTATCAGTTTCAATTTGCGAGCGACTCTATGCCGCGCTGTGCACCCGGTCACTGCCGATGCCGGAAGATTCAGGGAAAGCCGCGGCGCCATTACCGTTGCCGCCGGAACCGCCCGACTCAACGCGGACGGTCACCATCGTTATGTGCACGCGTGAGCGCACGCCGTTCATTCCGCGCGCTGTCCGCAGCGTGCTGGCCCAGACTCATCGATGCTGGCAGTTGGTGGTAGTCAACGACGGCGGTGCGCCCGAAAAGGTAGAACAAGCACTTGCGCCGTATCGGCGCGCAATCGGGCAGCGCTTGACCGTGCTGCACCTTGAGCGCCCGGTCGGCGTAGAGCCGGCCACGAATCAAGCCATCGCTCAGGCGCGGGGTGATGACATTGCCGTTCACGCTGACGATGACACTTGGCGCCCGCGTTTTCTGGAGGTTTGCCTGGCCGAGTTAGCGCATCCTGGGCATCAAGGCGTTGTCACGGCTTCAATGCTCGTGCACGAGCGTACCAACCAGGGCATATTGATCGAACTCACCCGTGAACAGTTCAGGCCGGGAATGACGGTCATCAGCCTGCCTGACATGCTGACGGAAAACCAGTTCCCGCCGATTGCGTTCGTTTACACGCGGCGGGCGTGGGAAGAAGTCGGGCCGTACCGAACAGACCTCCCGGTGCTTGGCGCCTGGGAGTTTAACCTTCGCTTCCTGGCTCGTTACCCGATCAGCTTTATCAACGAACCGCTCGCCTGTCGACATCTGAGGCCGGCGGACGACCCGTACGCGAACCCCGGCCAAACCCTTTATCCCAGCATCACGGGACAGTTGCGAGACCAGATGTTACGGGTAGGCGGTGCCGTGGCGACGGCCGTGCTTACCGGTCTCGGGCCGCTGGCGCAGAAGCTGACGCGCACCGCGGCAGCCGGCATCACCGCGCGCGTGGACGAGGTGCTCCGGCATACCGACGCAGGGCCGCTTCCGGTTACCCCGCCGGCCAACTCTCGCACGACCACCCTTCCCATTCGTTTGCGCCTCACGCCGGCCGGATGGTCTCAGGTGTTGGACAAAGGCGGACGGCAGGAGTACGCCGCGTATGTCAGCACCGGGCCGGACCCGCAGTTGCTCTACGCGCTTCCCGGTGAGCCGCTGCCGTCCGGCACCTACTATGCGTCGGTCCAACTAACGGTGCCGTCGGGAAGCGGGCCCGTGGAGTTGTTCTTTTCGCCCGGACCGGAGCATGCACCGGAACGAAGCATCATTTTGAAAACGGACGGACGGGGTGCGTATACCGGGGTGTTCACGGCGGATGAGCCGCTGCGTCACTTCCGTCTGGATCCGATGTGTCGTCCCGGTTGCTTTACGGTGAGTCCGTTAGTTCTGTATAACCAGGTTCCCGCCCCTGACGTGGGCCGGTTTCCGGATTTCTTATGCATCGGCGCGCAACGAAGCGGCACGACCTGGCTGCACCGCAATCTTGGGATGCATCCCGAGCTATTTCTGCCGCCGTGCAAGGAGCTGCATTTTTTCGATGACCTCGCCGGCATGGGGTGCGAGCGCTGGGTGCGGCACCGGTTGCACTTCCTTGCCGAGGCTCAGGCGAGCATGCTCGCAGATCCGGCTGATCGCGGATCAGCCGCGTGGCGACGGCTGGAATGGGCCGGACGGTTTGCGACCTCCCGGCGCGTTGATGCCACCTGGTACGCTTCCCTGTTCGAAGAGGCACCTTGCGGCGTTATGGCCGGCGAGATCACGCCGGCGTATGCAGTGCTTCCCGAACGGGCCGTGGCGCAGGCGACTTGGCTGATCCCTGGCCTGCGCGTAATTTTTCTAATGCGCGACCCGATCGCGCGTGCCTTGTCCGGTGCGCTCCACGAATTAACCACCGCCACGGGAAAAACCACGACTCCGGCCATCGTCGAATTCGAGCGCGAACTGGATACCGAACGATGCCGGCAGCGCTCGGCCTATCGGGACACCATCGAACGGTGGGAGCGTCATTTGGCGCCCGGCTCGCTTGGCTGTTTTCTGTTTGATGACCTGCTCGGCAACCCCAGTGGCCTGTTGCGCCGAATCTGCGACTTCCTCGGGGTGAGCTTCAACCCGGCGATGTTTCCGGAGCCTGCAGCGCCGGCTAATGCCAACCCGACGGCGCCGCCGCAACTTCCTCCGGCCCTGCTGCGCCGCCTTGCGGAGCGGCACCTTGACGATCTTGCCTGGCTTGCCGGCCGGTTCGGGGGTGCTACGCTGGCTTGGCACGAGCGTGCCGAACGCCTGCGGGCCGGCTACGCATGCTCGAGTTAGACTGCCATGAAGGCCGGCATGCGATTGAAGGTGTACGTTGCGGCGCAGAGGTGGTGGCAATCGATCGGAGCGAGGCGAACTTTGCAAGGGCACGTTCTGCCGCTGACATCCTCGGGATCGATTCAGCAGAGTGGCGAAAGGACGAGGTACGACGAATTGATCCGGAGCAGTTGGGCCGGTTTGATGCCGTGTCCTGCTCCGGAATCGTGGGTCATTTGACGGCGGGAGAAGTCTCCCGGGTAGAATACGTTGTCCGAATGATGGTAGACGCTTTCCGGGCTGAACTGCGGGGCACAAAAGTTAGCTCGACCGTCTACACCCATTCTCAGGATGGTTGAGCGGTTTTTTTGCCCCGGGGGGGCAGCCGGCTACTTTGCCCCGGAGGAGCAAAGGCGGCTGAACCAACTCGCAGACCGGTGTGATAGGCTATTCGTCAAAGCCGTTGCCGTTGACCAGCGCACGGGTCGAGCAGCGGCCATCACCTTCGCAACTGACCCCCCAGGGTCCTTTCCGGAGATGTCTGACGTGCTGCCACGATAATGCTTGCTTCAGCCGGCAAGACAGAGCCATAGTGCGGGACCCAAGGAGCAGATCTGTATTTTTTTGAGTTGATCATCAAAGGGAATCGGAATCGGATTTGAGGCGCGTTGACCGCGCAGCCTCAGGTATTTATCGATCATGGCCGTCGGAGGTTATTTGCATAGTCTTAAGCGACTCTCTGTAAGAAGCGCCTTTGACTCTCTGAAACGGTTAGTAACCGGTATTCCTTCGGGCACCAACGACTTATCCGACCCGGGTCATTCGCGGTTTGTATACCCGGCAGCGGTTAACGCCTTGTATAAAGCCGCCTTCGGCCGGTTCGCGGATGAGGGAGGCCTTTCTGCAAACGTTAGCCGGCTCCAGGCCGGAACGGCCCTCGAGGCGATCGCGGAAGACCTGACGCGCTCCGCTGAGTTTCAGACGCGCCACGGCTCGGGCCAACAGGTCGATGGCCAATACCTCACCGCCTTGTATCGTGACGGGCTTGGCCGCGAGCCCGATCCGCAAGGGTTTGCGCACTGGTTAGCCGAGGGCGAAAAGGGTGCAACTCGGGCGAAGGTCCTTGCGACGCTGGCCGGCTCCGACGAAGCCTTGCACAAGGCGTTCAGCGTCCTACCCGGCTCGGCGAACCATCTCGAGAACCCCGAGCATGTCCGGTTAGTAAACTCCCTCTACAAGGCCGCCTTTGGCCGGTTGGCGGATGAGGCGGGCCTTTCCGCAAACGTCAGACGGCTCCGGACCGGAACGGCCCTTGAGGCGATCGCGGAAGACCTGACGCGCTCCGCTGAGTTTCAGACGCGCCACGGCTCGGGCCAACAGGTCGATGGCCAATACCTCACGGCCTTGTATCGTGACGGGCTTGGCCGCGAGCCCGATCCGCAAGGGTTTGCCCATTGGTTAGCCAAGGGCGAAAACGGTGCAACTCGGGCAAAGGTGCTCGCGGATTTCGCCGGATCTGACGAGGCTTTGGCCAACGCGTTGCAAACGCTACCGGATCGGGTACCGGAATCACAGCATCAGGACCACGCGCAGCTGGTAAATTCGCTGTATCAAGCCGCCTTAGGCCGGTTTGCGGACGGAGCCGAATTCGCCGGCGAGGTTGAAAGACTCCGTTCGGGAACGCCCCTGGAAAAATTAGCTGAGAACCTGGTGGACTCGGATGAATTCAAGGCACGACACGGAGCACGCCTGAGCGTCGATCTTGGCTATATTTCCGGTTTGTACCGGGCTGTATTCCGGCGCAAGCCAGAACTGGAACGTCTGGCTTTTTGGTTGGCTGCCGGCGACAAAGGGGCGACGCGGGCGCAGATCCTGGTTGCCATCGCAGGGTCCGAAAACGGTTCGAAGGGCTTTGCTCAACCCAAACTGGACCCGACCGAATCTTACCAGCACTGGATTCGCGAGTATGACACGATTAGCAATACAGACCGGTCCGTAATCCGCACGCAGATCGCCACCTTACCTTACCGCCCCGTCATTTCGGTAATTCTGTCGCTCGCGAAAACGTCGGCGGCGGCCTTGGATGGATCGATCAAGTCCGTATCGACGCAGCTTTATCCCAATTGGGAGTTGTGCATGGCCCTCGATCGAGAAACCGGGCCGTTGGTGGAAACCGTCTTCGGCGCCTGGATGCCGGTTGATCCGCGCGTTCGATCGATACGCTCGGATTCATTCGCCGGAACGGCAGGCGCGGTTAATGCCGCCCTGGAACTGGCGACAGGTGAATTCGTCACTTTTCTGCACGCTGGTGATCGCCTTGCGGAACATGCCTTGTACGAAGTTGCGCTTGCTCTCGGCGAGCGTGGGCAGACGGATGTTCTTTACAGCGACCGGGATCACCTCGCGCCTGACGGGCGCCGCAGCGATCCGTGGTTCAAACCCGGCTGGGATCCGGACCTGCTGCTCGCTCAGGATTATATCAGCAATCTCGCCGTTTACCGCCGCGATCTGGTGGCGTCGATCGGCTTTCTGCGACCCAGGTTCGAAGGGGCCGAGTTCCATGATCTAGCCCTGCGTGCAACGGCGGAAACTGACCCCGGCCGTATCACTCACGTGCCAACGGTCCTTTACCATGCCCATCGTACCGAGGCGACAAGCCATCCAGAAGCCGCAGCCGAAAGCCTCCGCGCCGTCTGCGCCTCTCGGCGGGCAGTCCGTGATCATCTGAACGTGCGTGGTTACGGGGCCGCGCTTGTCCGGCCGGCGCCGCAGATGCCGCACGCGACGCGCGTCGTGTGGCCGGTTCCTGCGCCTGAGCCGTTGGTCTCCGTAATCATCCCGACCCGCGATCGGGCGGATTTGCTGGCCGCGTGTATCGACGGCGTTCTACACCGGACCGACTATCGTAATCTTGAAGTGCTGATCGTCGACAATGAAAGCGTCGATCCGGCTGCGCTCGCTCTGATTGATCGTCTCTCCGGTGAGTACCCCGCGATCAAGATCCTGCGTCTCCCTGGACCTTTCAATTATTCTGCCCTGAATAACGCCGCGGCCAGAGAGGCTAAAGGCGAAATTCTCCTCCTGCTCAATAATGACGTGACGGTAATTGCAGCCGGCTGGCTGCGTGAAATGGTTGCAAACGCGCTCCGGCCGGATGTAGGGGTCGTTGGGGCGAAGCTGCTTTATGCGGATGGCCGGGTGCAACACGGCGGCGTCGTCATGGGCCCGGAGGGCTGGATCACGCACGTGCACCGGCAAGCCGAGTGCAATGGGCCGGGCTATTTTGGTCAACTTGCCTTATTGCGCACGCTTTCGGCCGTTACCGGAGCGTGCGTTGCCGTTCGGCGCTCGGTGTTTTTGGAAGTCGGCGGCTTGGACGAGGTCAACCTTCCGGTCTCCTTCAATGACATCGATTTTTGCCTGCGGGTTGGAGACTATGGTTACCGTGTAGTCTGGACGCCCGCGGCTGAACTGTTCCACCTGGAATCGGCATCCCGTGGTCAAGAGAATACCGATCCCAGCAAACGGGTCCGGCTTCTGCTTGAATACCAGTACATGCGCCAAACCTGGGGCACCCTCCTTGAGTCCGCAGATCCGTTCCATAATCCGAACCTTCTGTTTGCGTCGGAGTATTTCGAGGTACCATCGTCACCGCGCCGGGAAAGACCGTGGTACCGCTTCTTCGAGGAAGTCCATGCACTTAATCGCCGGCTTACCCCGGCTGAGGCTCCGTACCGGGTAGGTGCGCCTGAATAATGGACCGCGAATCGATTACGCAATGAACAAAGGCCCCACGGATCACGTAAAGACAGAACGGCTAAACTACCTTTGGACACCAGATCTTGACCCCTTGTTTTGGGGTGTGACGCGGACTGGGGTCGTAAGTGCCTGGTATGGACATATTCCGTTCGCTCACTGGATCGTTGGGGCCCTCAGGCCGCGTCTGCTGGTCGAACTCGGCACCCGCCATGGGGTGTCGTATTCGGCGTGGTGTGAGGCGGTAGTACGCCACCGATTGGAAACCCGGTGTTTTGCCGTGGATACCTGGCAGGGCGATGGTCAGTCGGATGATAAGGGCGAAAATGTTTACCGGGATTTACGTCGTTTCCATGACCCCCGGTATGGCGCCTTCTCGGAACTTCTCCGCTGCAGCTTCGACGAAGCGCTCCCTTTTGTCGGCGATGGCTCAGTCGACCTTTTGCACATTGATGGTTCTGCAGCTTATGACGCCGCGCGGCACGATTTTGACCGTTGGTCTCCAAAATTGTCGGACCAGGCCGTGGTTCTGATCCACGGCACGAACCGGCGCGCGCATGCATCTGAGGTCTGGCGCCTCTGGGGGGAGCTGCGCGGGCGGTTCCCCTCATTCGAATTCCTGCATGGGCATGGCTTGGGTATCCTCGCCACCGGAGGATCACCCGCTCCAGAATTGCTTGAGTTATGTTCTTTGCGTGACGCTGCGAAGGTGCATGCGCTGCGTCAGCGGTTTTCATTCTTGGGTGAACGGTGTTTGCTGCTGGCACAACCCCCGCCTCAGGAACAAGCGGACACCGCCGGATGCCAGGCACGTCTACGAGCCCTCGAACGCGAACTGGCGAGCCGTGAGACCCGCATAAAGATACTTGAGGACGAGGCGGCAACGCGTGAGGGACGCTTAGCCGCGATACAAGCTGAATCGGCGAGCCGGGCCGCTGCTGAAAGGGAGTTGCGGGCACGCGCGGTCGAACGCACCGTCCGGGCGCGTGCCGACCTCGCGAAGGCGAACGCGGGCGTCGTGCAAACACCCGCGCTGGCCGGGGCGGCTGGAAGCATGCGGGCCCGGGTGCGGGTCTTCTACATTTCCGGGGAGCCCGATACGCCGGGTAACTTTTACCGCGTGATGTACCACACCGCCGCGATGAAGGCAGCCGGTGCAGAGGTATCCTGGATCCGCGTGGATGGGTTGCCGGAACGCGCGGCACACATGGCTGGAACCGACCTCCTCGTCATCTGGCGCGCGCCCTGGGAGCCGCGACTCGCTTCTACGGTTGAAGCCGCGCGCAAAGCGGGTGCAAGGGTGATTTTTGATGTCGATGACTTAATGATCGATCCTTCTCTGGCTCGTCTTGACGTGATCGACGGCATCCGTACCCAAAGTCTGACGGAGCAGCAGCTGCAAGGGCATTACGCGCGGCTCCAGTCGACCATGATGGCAGCCGACTATTGTATCGCTCCAACCGAGGAACTGGCATCGCACCTTCGTCGCTTCGAACGTCCTACGCTGGTCCTACCTAACGGGTTCGACACTGAGACTTACCTGGCTTCCCGCCTTGCCGTGCGTCGCCGGCGCGCGGAGCGAGCAGACGGCCTGGTGCGGGTAGGTTACGCCGCAGGCTCACGTACTCACCAACGGGATTTTGCCGTTATGGCGGGAGCGATGGCACGATTGTTGCACGACCGGCCGCACTGCCGGTTAGTGTTATTCCGGACCATAGTTGACCTCGACGAATTCCCTGCCTTCCAGGGCTTGGCATCCCGGATTGAGTGGCGTGACCTTGTGCCTTTGCGCCGGCTTCCGGACGAGATTGCGCGGTTCGACGTTAATATCGCGCCACTGGTAGTGGGTAACGTGTATTGTGAAGCCAAAAGCGAGCTGAAGTTCTTCGAGGCTGCACTCGCTGATGTGCCCACGATTGCCTCGCCGGTCGGTCCGTACCGCCGCGCGATTCAGGACGGCATGACCGGTTTTCTCGCGGATGGTCCGGAAAGCTGGTATCGTACCTTGATTCGACTGGTGGATGACCCGACCCTGCGGCGCAGGATTGCTCGCTCCGCCCATCACGCCGTGCTCTGGCGGTACGGACCATTGAAACGAGCGAACGCAATGCTTTCGGCCCTGCCTTTGTTGTGCGGCGATAGCCCGAGTGCGACCCGCGCCTTTGCATTTGAACTGCATTGCCCACCGCCCCGAAAGGTGCCGGGTATTCAAATTCCCGCTTCCGAGGTCGCGTTTGAGTCTGACCGGCTTGGTAGAGCGGAAGTAACGGTCGTGGTTCCCCTGCACAACTATGCGCATTATGTGGAAGAAGCATTGGACTCAGTGCGAGAGCAGACCTTAGCCGCTCTTGACCTGGTGGTGGTAGACGACGCTTCCACCGACCGGTCGCTTGCCACCGCGGTCGACTGGGCGCAGCGACATGCAGCGCGCTTTAACCGCGTAGCCGTACTCCACAATCATGCCAACGCCGGGCTGGGACCCACCCGAAACGCCGGGATCGATGCGGCCGACACACCTTTCGTTTTCCTGCTGGACGCAGATAACCGGCTGCTGCCACCCTGTTGCGCCGTCTGCCTGTCGGCGATCCGCGCCGGGAACGCCGCGTATGCGTACCCTCAGATTCGCAAGTTCAGTGGCGGCTCAGGCGTGCTCGGGAATCATCGCTTCGAGCCCGCCCGGTTCATCGGTGGAAACTACATTGACGCCATGGCACTGGTGTCCAAGGAGGCATGGGCGGCGGTGGAAGGTTATGCTGATCTCCGGATCGGGTGGGAGGATTTTGACTTCTGGTGCCGGTTGGTCGAGCGGGGGTTGTTTGGCTGCCCTGCCGGCGAGGTTCCCCTGGCTGAGTACCGCGTTCACGGTAACTCGATGCTTTCGACCATCACGATGCGAAATGCCTCGCGAGTGATTAGCCTGCTGGAAGAGCGACACCCGTGGCTTAACATCGTTTTTCCGCAACGTACGACTGAGCCGGACTTTGAACCCGGCACGGCCACGTCGTCACGGCTCGACAGACTGCTGCCGGCTTTGCGCTGTCCGGAAACAGGCGAGCGGCTGGTCCTCGGGCCGGATGGCGTCTTGCACACCAACAATGGCCGTCGCACCTGGCCATTGATTGCCGGCCGTCCGAATCTTTTTCCTGGCCTGGCCGCACCCGAAATGCTGGCGGATTCGCACGTCAGCAATCCCCTGCCCGAGAATGCGCTTACCCTGATTCAAGATGCGCATGGCGGTTTGGTGCTGAACCTCAGCGCAGGAGCAACTCACAAGCGCTTTGAAAATGTGGTGGAGGCCGAGGCGGCCGTATTCCGTCACACCGATATCCTCGCGGATGCGCACAACCTTCCGTTTGTAGACAACGCCTTTGAAGCCGTCATCGTTATGAATGCTTTTGAACACTACCGCGATCCGAAGCGGGTGGTTCAGGAGCTGCTTCGGGTGCTGCGTCCGGGTGGAAAGGTATTGATCCACACCGCTTTCCTGCAACCGCTTCATGAAGCGCCGTGCCATTTTTACAATTGCACCCGTTACGGGCTGGAGAAATGGTTCGAAGATTTCGAAACGTTGGCGTTGCACGTTCCGGACAACTTCCACCCGGGTTACTCGATAGCCTGGCTTGCCGCTGAATGTGAATCGGCCTTGCGGCGGAACGTTTCGGCCGCCACGGCAGACGAATTCAAGAATTTACCCATGCACCGGGTTATTGCCTTCTGGTGCGGCGATGTTAAAACCCGCTCGACGGACGAACTCTGGTCGGCTCTAGCCCAACTGCCGCAAGCCGCCCAGGAGTCGATCGCCGCCGGATTCGAGTATTTCGGCCGCAAGCCGTTGAGCTGAACCCACGTGTGGCGGGCGGGTGGAAAAACCGGGGCCGACCAGGACGATGTCCCTGTCCGCGCCCTGGTGGCCTGTCCCCGTTGGGGCGGCTTGATGCGCTGGCGAAGGGGAACGCCTCAACGCCGCGGCCGCCATGAAACCCCCATTCCCGTTAACCGAGCGTCATCGGGGTCTGTCCCTTCTCCGACCAGCGCCGGCAGTGGACCTGTCCCTGTTGGCGCGTAGGTTGCGTGGAGCTCAAGCGGTCGTCAGTCGCTCAAGGTTGCCCCTGCCCGTTCGGTCTGGGCCGCGGGTCATTGGTGCCCACGCCGGCGAGGTGCAGGCCGGGGATGCCCGTCCAAGTGTTATCATCGTCCAGAAAGATCACCATGCCGGGACCGGCGTCGTTGAGGGCGATGTGGTCGGGGGTGGCGATCCGGATCACCCGGCCGCTGGAAAGCTCCAGGTAGAAGGGCACGAAAGGCTGGGCGTATTTGAGCTTGCGGATCTGCGGAATCACGAGGGGGATTTTACGTCGGACGCTCCAAGGAGGCAATGCCGGGATTTGGACCTGTCCCCATCCTCGCTTTGACTCCCCCTCCGGTTTAGGATCCGTGCTTTTGACCCGTGAGGTTTCATCCGCAGCCCCTGCGGCGAGCGCCATGCGGACCTGTCCCCGTTCGGGTTCATGTCCCCGTTCGAGTTCATTCCAGAACGGGTAAACGGACCTGTCCCCCACGGGCGCCACGGTTCGCTTCTTGTCATTTGCGTGTGGCGGCTGCGGGTCAAAACCAAAACCAACGACGCAAGAAAGCGTGTTTCCCGGCGTTGAAATGAGGATCTCGTTACAACGCCGCTGCATAGGCCCCGGACGGTACCCCGGACGAATCACTTCTCTCTTTGGGTGGACATTGTATCGCCGCCAACCGTCATTACGTTATTCCGGAAAACGTGCTCTCCCAAAATCCGCCATGCGAACGCTGCTCAAAACCGGTATGCGGCCCCTCACGACCAAGGAGTTTTACCGGTTGCCGGAATCCAACCAGTTTTGTGAGTTAATTGAGGGCGAGCTCGTGATGCCGCCCTCACCCGAGCCATTTCACCAAGCCGTTGCGGGAACCATCTTTGGGGAGCTTTACCTTAACCTCAGGGATCACCCGCTGGGACTTGCTTACTGTGCCCCGCTCGACGTCGAACTCTCGCCGGTCAACGTTTATCAACCGGATGTGTTGTATGTTTCCAACGCTCGCAAAGACCGTGTAAAGCGGAAACGAGTTGTGGGGGCGCCAGGAGCTGGTCGCTGAAGTCCTTTCGCCGTCGACGACCCGTTACGACCAGGGCGATAAGTTGCTCCGGTACGCACGCAGCGGGGTCGTGGAAATGTGGATGCTCGATCCGGAAGATCGTCAGGTGAAGATTTACCGGTTTGACCGGCAACCCCCTTTGGATCCGGAGCGGATTTTGAGGGGTGATGACGTGCTTCGGATCGAACGGTTGCCGGGCTTTGAATTATCTCTGGCAAGGCTCTTTCGGGCACCCTGAATCGGAGAGGTCCCCTCGCGACAATGTCGTTTCAATCCGCGCTCCCGCGTGAGGAGCGACCCGCTGGCCCGGGATTCGGACCTGTCCCTGTCCGTGCCCTGGCGACCTGTCCCCGTTGGGGCGGCTTGATGCAATGGCGAAGGGAACGCCCCACCACCGCGGCCGCCGTAAAGCCCCCATTCCCTTTAACCGAGCGCCATTGGGGTCTGTCCCTTCTCCGACCATGGGTTGAACCGGGGGTCTGGACGGAGCGCATGTTGGTAACCCTGGAAACGGGGATTGAAGGCGGCAAATGGTTTAGATGGATCGATAAAGTCTGGAGTCCCAAGAATCTGGCCGGCGCGCTGGAGAAAGTCGTCGCCCAGGGCGGCAGCGCCGGGGGCGATCACCAGAGCGTTAAACAGGTCGAAGCAGACAAAGACGCAGTGATCCGCGCCCTGGAGCAAGCCCTCCGGGAGGACCAGTACCGGCCCCAAGCGGTCAAACGGGTCTGGATTGCGAAGCCGGGGAGTCGGGAAAAGCGGCCCTTGGGGGTTCCAACGGTCAAAGATAGGATCCTACAAAGGGCATTGCTCCAAGGGATCGAACCGATCTTTGAACGCGACTTTGCCCCCCAGAGCTACGGGTTCCGGCCCGGCAAAGGCTGCCAGGACGCCCTGCGCCGAGTCGATGAGCTGCTACAGAGCGGCCAGGGCTGGGTGGGGGACGCGGACCTCAAAGCCTACTTCGACAGCATCCCGCAAGCACGCTTGATGGAGCGCGTCAGGGAAAAGGTGGCGGATGGCCGGGTGCTGAGCCTGCTGGAAGGGATGCTTCAGGCAGGGGTGATGGACACGCCAAAGGCTGGCAACCGAGCGAGCAGGGCACCCCGCAAGGGGCGGTGATCAGCCCGTTGCTGGCCAATATCTACCTCAACGACCTGGACGGGACGATGGCCCGCCAAGGCTTCGAACTGGTGCGCTAGGCCGAGGAGTTTGTCGTGCTGTGCGGTAGCCAAGCCGAAGCCCAAAGGGCTCTCGAGACCCTCGGCGCTTGGGTAGCGACCAACGGCCTAAGCTTGCACCCGAACAAAACCCGGCTGGTGGACGCCAGCCAACCCGGGGGGTTCGACTTCCGGGGCTACCATTTTGAACGGGGCATGAGATGGCCGCGGGCTAAAAGCCTGAAGCAACTCAAAGCGACCCTCCGCCAGAAGACCCGTCGCAGCCAGGGCCGCAGTCTAAAAGCCATCTGCGCGGATCTCAATGGCACGTTGCGAGGGTGGTTTGAGTACTTCAAGCACAGCCATTACACTGCCTTTGAACCCATCGACCAGTACACGCGGGGGCGCCTGCGGAGTATCTTGCGCAAACGGCACGGCAAGAAAGGGCGCGGACGCGGACTCGATCATCAACGCTGGCCCAATGCCTACTTCACCGCCCTGGGCTTGTTCGCCTTAAAACCGGCGCACGCGGCGGCACGCCAATCCTCTGGCCGGTAAACCACCGACTGGAGAGCCGGATGCGGGCGATCCGCCAGTCCGGTTCGGAGGGAGGGGGAGTGCAGACACTCCCCCTACCCTATCTTTTTCCGGCCGTCACAGGCCCTGAAGGACCTGCCTAACCTCAACCGTCCCTCTGGGACAAAGGCAACGTGCGGCGCTTCCCAGGTGCCCTGCCCGCGTTACACCTATTGGACCGTATAAACGTCCCAAGCCCAACGGGCCGGGGGCCGGTTCTTAGGCCTGAAGGGCTGGCAGAACTTAGCCCAGGGTTTACCCTGAGAAGGCATTTCGCCCACGGCTCCAGCCCTGAAGGGGCGGCAGAAGGCGTCGCTCGCGGGTTCTGCCGCCCCTTCAGGGCTCGATCGTGATTTTACGGTTACCCAGGGTAAACCCTGGGCTAACTTCCCTTGGCCCTTCGGGCCTAAGAACCAGCCCGACGGGCCTAAGACCGATGCAACCAACTACGGAGCATCCGTCGGCGCCGGCACCCCCCTGAGCCGGCATTCCACCGAGACAACTGCCTGAATGGTATAACCGGCAGACCGGGGCGTGTAGGAGGCTGCGCTATAATGCCCTCGGGAGGTGGACCTGTCCCCGCGGGAACGATAAGCGGAGTTTCCTTGGTGCTGACATGCAACGGCGGTCACGATCTGGCCGCGTCGGTGGGAGCCCAATAGCGGTACTTTCCTTCGTTCTCGCGTTGCGGGGCAGCCGTCCGGGCAGGGCTTTTAAGCTTTAGGAACATGCGGAGGCACTCAGATGCGCTCGATGAAAACAGCGCGTCACCATCAAGGGGGACGTTGAAAAGGTCGCTATAGCCGGGCAGTTCCCGCGCCTCGGGTGTATCGAGCCGTTGGAAGCCCATGGACCACCCCTCGAATTCCCGCCCCGGCCGCTCGCCTTCCAGCAGAACGGTCACCCTGCGGTGGCGCGGGTCGGCAGCCACTTTGTCCATCAAAGATAGCACTGTGTCCTTGGCTCCCTCTAAGAGCTGCATGAATTTACCGTCCTTATAAAGCAACATGCCGGTAATCCCGCAGCCCGCATTGTTACGCCGGCTAACGTCGAGGAGTTTGACCAGTTGTTCCTCGGAAAACGGCTTTACGGCGGCACTGATGTATACCAGGTAAAACATGTATTGAAATTACTAATATTACAAAAACTTTCAAGTTACCTGAAGCGCTTCTGGATACGCCCGGTTGGGTTGGGAGCGTGAAAAAAGCCGCCCTGATACAAGATGGCTCCGCCGCCGGACCTGAGATGGCGGGTTCATCGCGAAGGCAGCCTCGAAAAGGTTTGGACTGGCGATCATGGGCTTCCTGCGAACCTGTGCTTATTGGCGAGCCTGCCGGAAATCGGACCTGTCCCTGTCCCCGCACCCCCCGCGTCACACCTTTCGCAAGATCTAATCCGGGCTCAGGATTCGGAGCCGTCGCCATTTGGAGTTACGGCGGACCTGTCCCTGTTGGCACGCTCCTGTTGGGCGTTTCTTGCGCCTACAAATGGACTGAGGTAAGATTTTCCAACCATGACCACTGTGCTCTCTAAAAAAGGTCAGATCGTGCTGCCAATACCCGTGCGCCAGCAGCTTAACCTTTCTCCGGGAGACGACTTCGAGGTGGCCATTGAGGACGAGGATACGATCACGCTGCGGCGCATTTCCCAGCCACCGAACCGGGGATTAGTGGATCTGTTGCTCGCCTGTCCGTCGCCTTTCGAGCTCCCGACGCGGGAAACCGACGGCACCGAGCCTCCGGAGTTATGAGTTATCTTGTCGATACAAACGTCTTCAGCGAGCCTGTTAAGCCCCAGCCGGACGGGAACGTTGTTGCCTGGCTGCGCGCCAACGAGGGTGCCTTGTACGTCAGCGCCATCACCATCGGCGAGATGCGCCGCGGCATCGAGCGGCTGCCGGCGGGACGGCGCAAGGCACAGCTTCGCGCGTGGTTGCGAGCTCTCTGCGCTTGCATGAGGGGTCGCGTGCTGAGCTTTAACGCCAACACCGCGCACCTTTGGGGTCAGCTCAAGGCGAGGTGGGATGCCGCCGGCATTGCCATCCCCTCCCTCGACAGCCAGATTGCCGCGACCGCCCGCCGCCACCAACTCACTGTAGTCACGCGTAACACCGCCGACTTTGCCAGGACCGGCGTAAAGGTGCTCAATCCTTTTGTATGAGCCTCCCGGTCACGGGGCAGAAAACGCCAACGCACGCATCACTCGCAGTTCGATAACTCTTGTGCGTTTCCGGAAAGAAATCGGACCTGCCCCTGTTCGCGTCCACCTGGCCGGCGTGGGGAAACGTCCGGCGTAAGTCCGGAAAATTCTTCCGCTCGGCAGCTTTAACAACGCGCGACCAGCCCTGCAAATCAGCCCTCGCCCCCGGGTATTGCTCATCAAAGTCCCGGATCCGTGCGGGCATGATGACGTTCACCGTCTCATGACAAATTGTCCACGCCCGGACAATTGAACAATTTGGCGACTCGCCGTTTGAACCGATGACGGCCGGTCCACTCGAGCCAGATCCCAAAGCGTGCCGGCAGCGGACCTGTCCCCCTTGCCCGCTGGTCCGGCTTGCCGAGCAGCTTCTCGATAAGCCCGTGAAGGGCAAACGGACCTGTCCCCCCTCGCGAAAGCTGCGGCGTACCCCCTCGGCGTTGGGGTACGATCAATCAAGCGCCGGTGTCTCGACGCGCGAGCGTACGTTTAAGTCCAAAAACACGGCCGGCTTAACCCCAAAAAATTCGCCGAGCTTTCTGGCGTGCTCGACGGTGATGTTGCGGTGGCCATGGAGCAGCTTTGAACCCATCGATTCGTCGGCACCTAATATTTCCGCCAACTGACGCGCACGCAGCCCGTGTTCCTCCACCAGCATTTTCAGCACTTCCAACCCGCTGGCTTCTCCCGGTTGGGGCAGGTACTCGGTCTCGTACGCATTGACCAGATCTCCCATCAGCGCGGCATAGTCCTCCTGGGCGGCGTTAACCGCACGGACCGCGATCCAATCCACGATTTTGGAAGCGACTTCGTACCCTTCGCGGTGATGGATCGGGCGAGGCGCATGCAGCCGGCAGAGTTCCTCGTAGGTTTCTGGTGCTTGCTCCGGAAGGACGATTTGCCTTGCGCTCATAGCGAATGCTTCCAACGATCTTTGCTGTAGTCGGCGTGAGTCATGAACTGCAGGACGAACACGCGTCGCTTATCAAAGTGAACGGCACAAATGAGCCGATGTCGGTTGCCTGAGACGTTGAATACCACCACCGGGCGCCCGCTTGCCACCATCACTTGGTCGGCGTGGGGAAACGTCCGGCGCAAATCTGGAAAACTCTTCCACTCGGCAGCTTTCACAACGCGCAACCAGCCCTGCAAATCAGCCCTCGCCCCCGGGTACTGCTCATAAAAACCCCGAATCCGTGCAGGCTTGATGACGTCCACCGTTTCATGACAAATTGTCCAGGCCCGGACAATTTGTCAACCTGCCGTTTGAACCAATGACGACCGGTCCACTCGAGCCAGATCCCAAAGCGCACCGGCAGCGGACCTGTCCCCCTTGCCGGACCTGAAACGGCGGGCGCATCGCGAAGACAGCCTCGAAAAGGTTTAGACTGGTGATCAGGCAAGAGTATCGATACGTTTAATCAGCGCTATGGGCCTGAAGGAGATCCTCAAGGAGATACCAAAACTGACCCAAGAAGAGAAAAGACAGCTCCGGAGCGTCCTCGAGCAGCCGCTTGCTCAGGACGTCGGGGAAGACAGCCCGGAACTCCTGGCCGCTATCGATGAAGGGATCCACTCATTGGAGAGCGGTGAGCAAACCTACACCATTGAAGAGGCACGCCGATTGGTCGCAGAAACCGCGGCGAAAGGTCGCCGGTAAGTTATACCGGCAATGTACTCGGTCATCCTTTCTCAACGGGCGGCCACAGATCGCTGGCATCGTTCAGTACATCTCCGGCGACAACCCTGATGCCGCGGAGCGAATCGGCTTCGAGCTCGTTGACCTTGCGATGGGCCTTGATGCCCTGCCTTATCGCGGCTCAAAGGTAATAAAAAAAGCGTCGCGGCGTGCTCAAACTCGTCCATGGAAAGTACCTGATCTTCTATCGAGTCAACGAGCGCACGAGAACGGTCGAGGTCCTCCGCTTTCAGCACGGAGCCAGAGTGACGTAAG
>JAFBAP010000165.1 GCA_019247695.1 Verrucomicrobiota bacterium
TGCCGCTCCGAACTCCGAACTCCGAACTCCGAACTCCGAACTCCGAACTCCGAACTCCGAACTCCGAACTCCGAACTCCGAACTCCGAACTCCGAACCCCGAACCCCGAACCCCGAACCCCGAACCCCGAACCCCGAACTCCGAACCCCGAACTCCGATCTCTACTCGACACCCGCTCAGTCATCGGCTGCGCGGAGCAGGTAAGCCGCCGCTCCGCACGTCAGCGCGGCGCCGACGGCCAGCCAGCCGAGGTCAACCATGATAAACGGAAGGTGCGCACCGTAGAGGTCGACCAGACGAAACGCGCGGCAGAAATGGGTCAGCGGAAACAATTGGGCGAAGGCTCGGATCACGTCCGGCAAGCCCTCGACCGGGATGAAAGCTCCGGACAGCAGCAGCATGGGGAGCATAAAAAAGATCGAGAACTGGATGGCCTGCGTCTGCGTGCGTGCGATGGCGGAAATGAACACGCCCAGTCCCAGGGAACATAGAAGAAACAAAAAGCAGATGAGCGACACCAGGACCGGTTGGTGAAATTTGATTGAAAAATGGTAGTGCCCCAACGCGATGGTGCCACCGATCAAAAACAACGAGATCACCAGGTAGGGCAGCACCTTGCCCAGGACGATCTCGCTGTGGCGCAACGGCGTGACCAGCAACTGGGATAAGGTGCCTACCTCGCGTTCACGGGTGATGGTGCTCGCAATCAGGGTCACGGTCAGCAACTGAAGGATCAACCCGATGATCCCCGGCATGATGAACTCGATAAAGCGCAGGTCCGGGTTGTACGCGATCTGAACATTGAACGACCAGGGGGTCATTGCGGAATTAAATTCTTCGCGCACGCCCGCCGGGAGTTTCTCGCCCATTTCGAAGACCTCGTCCGGCAACGTGTCGATCATCGCGTCCCGCTGTTTGAGCTGAAAGTCAGCCAGCACCTCCTGCAGTACGCCTTCCAGGGCGGGTGCGGTGGTCGTGTCCGATCCGTCCAGCACGACCCGGATTTTCAGGGGGTCGCCGTTCGAAAGGCTTTTGCCCCAGCCCTCCGGGATCACGGTGGCGGCCTTAACGCCGGCGTTAAGCAGGTCGATTTTCCCGTTCGGATCGCCCCGCCACGGTTTCCAGGAGAACGTTCCCTTGTTTTTGAGCGATTCCAAAAACTGCTCGCTCTGAGGGCTGCGGTCCGCGTCGAGATAGGTCGCCGGCACGCCCTTCGGGGCGGTATCTTCCAGGGCATGCCCGAAGACCAGGGTAAAAAACGGGGGGACCACAAGAATGGAAAACAGGACGCGGCGGTCGCGCCACACGTGGATGAACTCCTTGTAAGCGATCGTGAGGACCGAATTGCAGTAGTGCGCGAAGCGGCTCATACCGTCTTCTCGGTGGAAGTAACGTTCGGCGGATAAAGGAAGCCTTCGGAATATGCCCGGAACACGTCTTCCATGTCCGGTTCCGCCCATTCATAGCCGATGAGCTTGAGTTCGGGGAACGGCCAATGCTGGAGCCACGACTGCAGCAGTTTTTCGGGGTTCTCAGCCTGGAGGCGGACGCGACCGCTGCGCAGTTCGACGCCGTGGATGGTCGGGACGGACCGGAGAAGCTTGACGGCCTGCACCGCCGGTTCGACTTCCAGTTCAAGTAATTTGCCTTGCAGCCGGTCTTTCAACTCCTGTGGAGACCCCTTCGCAAGCAGTTGCCCCTGCCGGATGAACCCGACGTCGGTACAGCGTTCCACTTCGTCCATGTAATGCGTGGTGACGAAGATGGTGGCCCCGTTTTGGCTTAACTCGTACACCAGGTCCCAGATAGACTGCCGGTGCACCGGGTCCAAACCGGCGGTCGGCTCGTCCAGAAACAGCAAGGACGGTTCATGGACGAGCGCGCATGCCATCGAAAGCAGCTGTTTGAAGCCACCGGACAGACTTCCCGCCCTGGCGTTGCGTTTTCGCTCCAGGTCAAAGTGGTGCACCAAGCGGTCGATCCGCGTCCGTGCGCGATCTCTGGGCACCTGGTAAGCGCCCGCAAAAAATCCAAGGTTTTCGAGCACGGTCAAATCCGGGTACAAGCTGAACCGCTGCGGGACGTAGCCGAACCTTTGGCGGATCCGGCGGCGGTCCCGCCAGATGTCGAGGCCGAAGATGCGGCCGGACCCGCGGGTCGGACGGGTGAGCCCGCAAAGCATCCGGATGGTCGTGGTCTTACCCGCCCCATTGGCGCCCAGGAAGCCAAAGATTTCCCCCCGCTCAATGGCCATCGTCACGCCGTCCACCGCCACCATGTCGCCAAAGCGTTTCACGAGGCGATCCAGCGAAATGAGCGGCTTAGACATGGTTCTGATCTCGTGGCCGGACGGGGCTAAAACTTCGCAGACAGATCAATGGCCAGGTACGGCGCCGTACTGGTTGAAAGCACCTTGTAATCCGCGCGGTTGTAATCAAAGCGGCGGTAGGGCACCGCTCCCGCCTCAAGATCAAGGGAGAGGGTCTTGTTCACCTTCCAGGCGAAGCCGGCGCCGATACGGATTTCATCAAACTGAACGATCGCGTTGTCCAGTTTCGTGACCCCGCGGGTACGGCCGAAATCGCCATTCATCCGGTAAGTGTTTTCGGTAAACTCGCCGCCGGCATGCAGGGTCAGGCCGTCCGTGAGTTTGTATTCTGCATCCGGCTTCGGCAGTATCCCGTTGATGGTAATTTTGTCGTTCACGCGCCACAAGAAGCCGGCCGCCGGGAAGACCGGGAAATCGAGCTCGTAGTTTACTTCGGCGCCGGCGATAAAATACAATCGGTCACTGTACACGTACGAGGCGCCGATCTCCACGGGCACATTGAACTGGCGCGCCGAGAAGCGGTTCAGGCCTTGGCCGTAAAAGCCCGGCAATACGTCAACGCGCGCGAAAATCGCGGGGCTGAGCTGGAGGTCAGCGCCCAATCTCAGGTTCAGCGATTCCAGGGCGCTCGGCACGGCCGATACCGGGTCCGGACTGAACCAGTAGCGTTCCCACTCCAGGCCGGCCCGCCAAACGGGAGAATTGGCACCGGTCTGGAAAGTGGAAAGCAGCGACAACGACGAATCCACTTCGTCGTACGACCCGAACTTTTGATTTTTCTGGTGCGCGTGGCCGCTCCCGATGAACGTGACGCCGGCATCGGCGTCAAAGTTGACCTTGGAGATGTTGTTTCCCGAGGAGGGGCTGAGCAACGGCGACGAGGCCAACGCCTGCGCGTGCACGTCCACGCACTGGAGCATGGTAGTAACGACGACAAACAGGACGCAAATGCCCGATGCGGACTGCCCAGGGTTTGGCGGATGCGCCCCCCGGGGACGCCGGCCGAGGCGTTCAGACGCAGCTTTCTGCCATGCGAACAGGTTCATACAGGTTGATTGTCTTTCGGCTTGTTCCAGATGAGCCGCCGGCGCCCACCGTCTTCAATGGCCGCCTCCCGCGTCACTGATGATGGCTTTGTCATCCCTCTGGATGCCGCGCATGAACGCGGCCCCGGAACCGACCCGCTCGATCCCGCGCAACTCACTGAAAGCCGGTGAGGAAATCAGGTCGACCCTCCAGACGAGGGTCGCCGGTTGGCCGCCGATGGTCACCGGCCAAAACCGGTAAAAGCTCAGGAGGACATAAAAGCCGCCGCTGGAGTAGTAGGTGATGTCGGCGGCTTCTGCGCCGTCATTGACCGGCACGCTGTGGAACGCACTCAGGCTGACGGCTCCGTCTCCGTCGACGTCGAAGAGTTGAAAGTTGCCGTTGGCCCCGCCACGGCCGCGCAGGCCGGAGCGTTCGATGATCGGGGCGAACTGTTGCTGCACTTTAGGCGCCTCACTCAACAGACGGCTGGCGTCTTCGCCGGGCCTGATCGTTCCACCCGCCCCTTCGAATGGGGGTTCAGCGCCGATGCCGCCGGAAGCGTACGCCTGAGCCCGCTGCGCCAGAATCCGGCTCCAGAACTGGACGACCGCCGCGGGCAAACCGCCGCCGGATGCTTCAGCGCCGCCAGTAAAGGTTTTGGCTTCAGCCGGGCTCAACTGCACTTTCGCCGGGTCCGCGGGCGCGCTCTCGGTCGCCCTGGCAAACGCGTTGACGGAACCGTTGGACGGCGCTGAGGCCAAGCGTTCGAAAGCCGCCGGGCTCGGCCGGCTCGGGATCGGGCCCTGCAGAAACACCTTCAATTCGGCATGCCGGGTCGGGTCAAACTGTTGATGCAACCCGATTGCGCGCGGGACCGGCAAGCGCACTGCGTAAGCGCTTTCCACCGCCAAGCCCCGGTTGAAGTTCATCGCCGGACCGCGAGCGGCGAGGACTTCGCCGGAACCGAGGCGGTTAAGGTCCGCATCACGGAACACCGAGGCGCCGCGCAGGTCCGAAACGGGGTCGGCGTGACTCCATGCAACCGATGACAGGAAAAGGCAGCAGGCGAGCAGTCCAAGTGGGGTTTTCATGAGAAAAGTCAGCCAAAGTAATCTGGTCCGGAGCGCGTGAGGAGGGCGGCCGGGTCAAGCGCGACCGCCTCCCTACACACACCCCTCGGACGCGCACCCTAGCCTTCGCGTTTTTCACGGTCAACGGGTAAAAACCCGTCACACGGCGGCCACGGCGTGCGATCCTGTGAACTTTTTGGTGGCGCGGCTAGACGTCTCACCTATGTTCGACATTCCCTATGGAAGCTGAGTTGCAAGCGTTAGTAGATGCAGGGAAAATCAACGCGGGAGCAGCAGCGTCATTGGAGCGGTTGCGTCCCGGGACTTACTGCTTCCACAAAAGCTGGGGCTTCGGCCAGATCAACGCATGGAATCTTCTGGTCAACCAGGTGATCGTCGATTTCCAAGCCAAAAAGGGGCACCCCATGCAGCTGCAGTACGCGGCCGAGACGCTCCAACCGCTGCCCGAATCGCACATTTACGTGCAGAAAACGCTGCGGGCGGCGGAAATGAAAGCGCTCGCCCGGGAGGATCCGGTGAGGCTGCTTGAGATCGTGGTCGCAAGCTTCGACGGTAAAGTCATCCAGGACCAACTCCAGAAAGCGCTCGCCCCGGAAATCGTGCCGGAAGGCGATTTCAAGCGATGGTGGGACACCGCCAAGAAGGTGATCCGCAAGAGCGGGCAGTTTACCGTGCCGGCAAAGAAGAGCGAGCCGATCGCGGTGCGAGACCAGACCGTCTCTTTTCAGAGTGAACTGATCCAGTCGTTTCAAAATGCGCGCCAGTTGAAGGGCCAGAATGCCCAGCTTGAGCAGATCGTGAAAAATCTGGATGCGTTCACGCCGGAACAACTTCAGACGGTCGTAGCCCAGGTCGAAGAGATCGCCGGACGCAACGTGCGTCTGACCCCGGCGGCGGCTGCCGAATTGCTGCTGGTGCGTGACGAGATCATCCGCAAGCGACCCGAACTTGCTGCCGGCGGACTCTCAATCGTGCAGGTTTTGCGGGAACAGACCAGCAAACCGGCCGATCTGGTAAACCAGGTCAGCGTTGCGAGGCAGCGCGCCTTGCTTAACGAGGTGCCGCGCGCTTTTGCTGAGGATTGGTCCGAACGCCTGCTGCGCATGACCTCGGAGGTAGGTTACCGGGTGGTGGGCGAAATTGCCAGATTGTTTCAAGAAGCCGGGCAAACCGACGCGTTTCGCCACTACCTGCTCCGGACCCTCCGGGAACACTCGATCTCCTCGGAAGTACTCTACTGGCTGTGCCGGGAACGGTCCTCGTCGGCTTACGCCGAACTGATCGAACCCGAGCTTCTGGCGGCCGTTCTCAGCGCGATCGAGCGCGACCAGTTCAATGGGGCCCGCCGCGGCTCACGGCTGCACGATTTGTTGCTCGACGATCGCGAACTGATCGCCGACCTCCTCGTAAACGCTCCGCTCAGCCAGGCGCGTGACCTGATGCGGCGCATGATGATGACGCCGGCGTTTGAAGAACTCAACAAACGCTCGTTACTCGCCCGGATGATTCGCGTGCACCCCGAGCTGCAATCGATGCTCACCGGAGAAACGGAAGAACAGGAACAGCCGCTCGTGGTCTCCTGGCCCAGCCTTCAAAAGCGCAAAGATGAGTACGACGAACTCATCGCGAAAAAAATCCCGGAGAACACCAAGGAGATCTCGATCGCGCGTTCTTACGGCGATCTGCGCGAAAACTTTGAGTACAAAGCCGCCAAGGAGATGCAAACTGTGCTGATGCGCCGGAAAGCTGAGCTCGAACAGATGTTGGCTCGGGCCCGCGGCACCAGTTTTGAAAACGCCGACACTTCCCAGGTTTCAATCGGCACCTCAGTGACCTTACGCGATCCGGCCACGTCCGAGACGCTGACCTACCACGTGCTCGGCGCATGGGACAGCGACCCGGAAAAGCGCGTGATTTCGTATCAGACCGCCATCGGCCAGGCATTGCTGGCCAAAAAGCCCGGCGAGACGGTCGAACTGCCGACGGAAAGCGGCACCCGGCGCGTTCAAGTGGTCACGATTAAGGCCCTTCAGGTGGTCCCGGGGGAGGAGTCTCTCCTGGCAAGGCCGTAGAAGATGTAAAGATGTAAAAGCCCCGAAGCCGCTCATGCTCCTTTCACTTCCAAGGCTGTAACTTCAAACGCTGAAATCCAACCAGACACCCACCATGTCCTTAACGATTATCTCTGACCTTCGAGCCCGGCAGGTGCTCGATTCCCGTGGCAATCCGACCGTTGAAGTTGACGTCGAACTCACTGGGGGCGCGGTCGGACGCGCCATTGTCCCCAGTGGAGCGAGTACCGGCGCGCACGAGGCGTGGGAACTGCGTGACGGTGAGAAGGGCCGGTACGGTGGCAAAGGCGTGCTCAACGCCGTCGAAAACGTTGAAAACAAGATTTCTGACGCGGTGGTGGGCATGGATGCGCTTGATCAGATCGGCATCGATGCGGCGATGAACGCGCTCGACGGTACCCCCAACAAGAAGGAACTGGGCGCCAACGCCATCCTCGGGGTCTCGCTGGCCGTGGCGCACGCGGCGGCCGCCCAGCTTGACTTGCCGCTGTTCCGTTACCTGGGTGGACCTAACGCCAAAGTGCTGCCCGTCCCGATGATGAACATCATCAACGGCGGTGCGCATTCCGATGCGCCCATCGACTTTCAGGAGTTCATGATCATGCCGAAGGGCGCACCGACGTTTGCCGAAGCGCTCAGGTACGGCACCGAAGTGTTCCACAGCCTGAAGGCGGTGCTCAAGGAGCGCGGCTTATCGACGGCGGTCGGCGACGAGGGAGGCTTCGCGCCCACCCTGAACGGGGTGGAAGACGCGCTGGACACAATCGCCAAAGCGGTGGAGCGAGCCGGCTACAAACTCGGCGATGACATTGCCCTTGCGTTGGACGCGGCCTCCAGCGAGTTCTACGACGCCGGAAGCAGGACTTACGTGTTCAAAAAATCCGACAAGTCACGCCGGAGCGCGGACGACCTGGTAGGCTTTTACCAGCAACTCTGCGCGAAGTACCCGATCGTTTCGATCGAGGACGGATGCGCGGAAGACGATTGGGACGGATGGAAAAAGCTTACCCAGGCATTGGGCGCCAGGGTGCAGTTGGTAGGCGACGACCTGTTCGTGACCAACGTCGAGTTTCTTCGCCGCGGCATCAAGGAAGGGGTCGGCAATTCCATCCTGGTCAAGGTCAACCAGATCGGCTCCCTGACTGAGACGCTGGACGCGATTGAACTGGCCAGGGAAAACCGCTACACCGCCGTGATCAGCCATCGCTCCGGTGAAACCGAGGACACAACCATCGCCGACATCGCCGTGGCGACCAATGCCGGACAGATCAAGACCGGTTCACTCTCCCGCACCGACCGCATCGCCAAGTACAATCAACTCTTGAGAATTGAAGAAGAACTTGGTGACAACGCGCAGTACGGCGGTAAAATGCGCTGAGTGAGTGACCCCTACGAACACTACTCTGCTCCCAAGGAGGACCGGTTTCGTGGGTTTTTGGGCCAGATCCTGCATATCCTTATTTTCCTGGCGATCGCCATCCTGCTGACCTGCTGGTTTCTTCCTTTGCTGCGGGAAAGGCAAAAACAACAACGTGCGCTCCAGACCTTGAAAGAACAGGTCGAACAGGAGCGCACGGTGCTGAATAAGCGCACGAGAATGCTCAACCTTCTGCAAAGCGACCAAAGCTACCTTGAGCTGCTCGCACGCGATAAGCTTGACATGATGAAACCGGGGGAAACCATCTTTCGGATGGATAAAGCCCCTGAAAACAAGCGGTAGCGGGTAGAGTTCGGGGTTCGGAGTTCGGGGTTCGGTCACACGGCGGGGTTGGCGGGCACGACGTAAGAGTTCACACGGCGACCACGGCGAACCACGGCGGGCAGAGGAAGAAGGGGGAAGAGTTTGGGGTTCGGAGTGCGGAGTTCGGAGCGGCAGCGTACAGGGCGTGGTGAAGGTCCCTTTCTAATCCGGGTAATCCGTGGATGGTTTTTTCCTTCTGTGGATCTGCCGTGCGCCCGGTTTGGTGTAATCTTGCAGTGTAGCCGAGCAACGTCCTAAAGTGACGGGATTAGTTACGTTTGCGTCCACCCCTCGGCAGCAAGCTGATGGACAGCTTGTCCTCATGATGGGAGACAATCATGCCAACCGGCGAAAGCAGACCCTCAAAAACCGTTGAAACGACAGACTCGCCGGCTCCGGCGCCCGAGAAGCCGGAAGCGGCAACCGGAACGGCCTCGCCGGCTCCGGCCCGTAACAAGAACGTCGAACCCCGGCGCGGTCGCGGGCGCCGCAAATGGCTGATCCTGACGATCGGCGCGCTGGTTCTGGCGGCCATCATGTTCTGGGGCGTTCCCTTCGTGAGGCGCGCCCTCAGCATGGTGTCGACCAACGACGCCTACGTGAACAGCCACGTCACCTTTGTGGCGCCGCGGGTTGCCGGGCAAGTCGCCCGGGTCCTGGTTGATGACAACAAACGGGTCCGGAACGGAGACCTGCTGGTTGAACTCGATAAGGAGCCCTACCGGGTCCAGGTCGAGCTTAAACAAGCAGGCCTCCGGACCGCGCAAGCAGACTTGTCGGCGGCGCATGCTTCCGTGCAAGGCACCATCGCGCAGACTCGGGCCGCGCGTTGGAAACTTCAGCGCGCCATCGAGGATGTAAACAATCAGGTCGCGCAATTGCGGTCCAAGGTTGCGGCGTTGAACCGAGCGAAAGCCACGCTGACCCTGGCACAGGCCGAGTACGACCGGAGTAACCGGCTGTTCCAGAGCAAAGTGACCAGCCAGGAGGAATTGGATCAGCGCCGTGAGGCCCTGGCTGTCGCCCAGGCGGAGGTCAACCAGGCGCTGGAGGACATTTCCCAGATTCGCGTTGCCCTGGGTCTGGCCGCACAGCCGCCACCCGGACAAGACCTGGCCCAGGTGCCGTCCGATCTCGACCAGACGTTCTCGGCGGTTCGCCAAGCCCAGGCGGAGGTCATCCAGAGCGCGGCTCAACTCGGGGTTGCGCCGTCTTCGTACAACCTGACGCCGAAGGAGATGCTCGAGGAGTTCTACCGGCGCGACGCCCAAGGCAACATTGACCGGATCTACAATCAACTCGCCCAGGATGCGCCCGCCATCAAACAAGCCGAAGCGAAGCTTTTATCGGCTCAACGTGACCTGGACCAGGCGGAACTGAACCTTCGGTATTGCGACATTGTCTCCGAGATCGACGGCGTGGTCACGCGGCGGAACGTCAACCCCGGTAACAACGTGCAGGTCGGGCAGAGCCTCATGGCCCTCCGCTCGCTCCGGGAGATCTGGGTCGACGCCAACTTCAAGGAGACGCAACTCGCCAACCTGCGCATCGGGCAACGCGTGGACCTGCGCGTGGATATGTACGGCAAACGGCAGATGTTCAAGGGCCGGATCTCGGGCTTCACGATGGGCACCGGCTCGACCCTTGCATTGCTGCCGGCGGAGAATGCGACCGGCAATTTCGTGAAGGTGGTGCAGCGCTTGCCGGTGCGCATTGATGTTATGGACTATGATGCGGATAACCGGCCGTTATTCGTCGGCTTGTCGGTTGTCGTCTCCGTCCACGTCAAAGAACCGCCGACGGGTCCCGACGCGGGCAGGATTATCCAGCCGTATGCCGCACCGGGACCGGCCGATGCAGCTGCCCCGGTCCCGCAGGCAGACCACCATGAGTAAGACTGCGTCTGCAGCCGTCCCCGCCTCAAACGCGCTTCCGGCAACCCGGCGCGCGATCAGTCCGTGGCTGGTGGCTGCCGCCGTGGTGGTCCCGACCTTTATGGAGGTCCTGGACACGACCATCGCCAACGTCGCATTACGCTACATCGCCGGGGGCCTGTCGGCGGCGGTTACGGACAGCGAGTGGGTCGTGACCAGCTACCTGGCCGCCAATGCCGTCATCCTCCCCGTCTCCGGCTGGCTTTCAGCCAATCTCGGCCGCCGGAATTATTTCCTGCTCTCGATCGCGGTTTTCACCCTCAGTTCGGGCCTGTGCGGCATGGCCGCGAGCCTGAATCAGCTAATCCTGTTCCGGGTGATGCAAGGCTTGGCCGGCGGCGGCCTCCAACCCTCCAGTCAGGCGGTTCTGCTGGACACTTTTCCGCCCAAACAGCAAGGGACCGCGATGACGATTTTCGGCGTTGCCGCCCTGCTCGCGCCCATTGTCGGGCCGACCCTCGGCGGCTGGCTCACCGATAACTATTCCTGGCGCTGGATCTTCTACATCAACCTGCCCGCGGGTACGATCGCTTTCCTGGCGTCCTACTTCCTGCTGTCGGACCCGGACTACCTCCAGCAGGCGCGGGCGGAACTGAGAAAACGGCCGCTGCAGTTCGACGCCGCCGGTCTGGGCCTCCTCGTGGTCATGATGGTCTGCTGGGAAGTGATCCTCAGCAAAGGTCAGGAATGGGATTGGCTGGGCGACCCGTCAGGCCGGGTGCAGGTTTTGATGATTTTGTTTGTGTTGTCGCTGGCCGGCTTGATCTTCCGGGAATTGCGGATTGCCGATCCGGTGGTCAATTTCAAGCCGCTCGCGGATCGCAACTTCATGATGGCCTGCATCATTATTTTCTGCGCGTTCGGCGTTCTCTACGGGGCGAGCACGCTGCTGCCGGGCCTGCTCCAGTCGCTGTTCGGGTACGACGCGTTTCATGCCGGGCTGGTCATGTCGCCCTCGGGCGTTTTCGCGATCATGACGATGATCATCGTCGGTACCTTGCTCGGGCGCGGAATCGATGCCCGCTGGCTCATCGGGATCGGGTTGTGCGTCGTGTCGGCTGCCAATTTCTGGATGTCGCGTATGAATCTGGACATCAGCCCGGGGCAGGTGGTCTGGCCCCGGGTCATGTTGATTGTGGGCCTGTCGATGACGTTCGCCCCGATCAGCGTCGCTGCGTACATGTACATTCCGAGGGAGTTGCGCGGGGCAGCCGTCGGGCTTTACAGCCTGCTGCGCAACGAGGGCGGCAGCGTGGGTACTTCGATGGGCCAAACGCTCACGGAACGGCGCGAGCAGTTCCATACGTTACGTCTGGGGGAATACCTCGATCCCCTTAACCCGGCTGCCAATTCCTTCCTTGACCAGAGCCAGGCGACGTTCATGCAGCAGACGGGCGATCCGGCCCTGTCGCACCAGATGGCGCTGCGGAACCTCTCGGACCTGCGCGATCAACAGGCCCTGGCGCTGTCCTATTTCGATTGCTTCTGGCTCTTCGGGGTGCTGGCAGCGGCCCTCGTATTCCTCGTGCCGCTGATGAGGCGCTCCATCCCGGGAAAAGGTGCCCACGCCGCCGCGGAATGAATGAAATGCCACAAAGGGAAAGGAGTGTCGGGTGTCGAGTAAAGTTCGGAGTTCGGAGTTCGGAGTTCGGAGCGGCAGAGAATGCTACAAATGCCACAAGCGGAAAAATGCCACAAATGAAGAAGCGCCGGCCGGCATGGCTCTCCGCTGTGGTCGCCGTGGCTCGCCGTGTTCGCCGTGTGAACTCTTACGTTGTGCCCGCTCTCTTCCACCGTGCCCGCCGTGTGACGGCTTCGAAATAGGCCGCTTCCAAACGCTCGATCTGACGCGGCTGGGCGAATTCCTCTGCGACCCGGAGGTTAGCGCTCTTGCCCAGCCGCGACCATAGACCGGCGTTCCCGCACAGCCGGCAGATGGCTTCGGCCAGGGCGGCCGGTTGTTTTTCCGGCACCAGCAGGCCCTGCTTTTCATCGTTGACGGCTTCAGGGATGCCGCCATGCCGGGTGGCGATCACCGGGAGTCCGGACGCCATGGCTTCGAGCATCGAGTTAGGCACACCTTCCTGGTTTGCATCGGGCGCGAGCTCGCTCGGGTGCAGGAAGACGTGCGCCTGTTCGTACAGCTCCCGCAGACGCGCCTGGTCCAGGAAACCGGTGAAACGGACCCGTTGGCTTAAACCGAGTTCGCCGGTCAGGCGTTCGAGCTCCGGCTGCATCGGGCCGGCGCCGGCGATGGTAAAGCGCGCGTTCGGCAAGTGCTTCGAAACGATCTGAAAAGCGCGCAACGCCGTCGGGAGGCCTTTTTTCGGGATTAACCGGCATGCCTGGACCAGGTGCCAGGCGCCGTCGATGGGTATGGTTCGCTCGACCATGGGAAAACGATCGAGCGGGATCCCGGTCCGGTTAAGACGGATCTTATCTTCGGCGCACCCCAGTTCGACCAGGCGTTTGCCGATCGATTCACTCCGGACCAGGACCAGCGGCACGATGTTCAGCGCTCCCCTTAACTTTTGAAGGTAACCCTTCTCTTCGGGCCGGGCCTGGACATCCATGCCGTGGAACGACAGGACTGTGGGCCGATCCCAGGCACGAATCAGCGGGAGTAAATGCACCCCGGTGTTGCCGAAATAAACGTGCATCAGGTCCGGGTCCCGCCGGATGAGGATACGCCGCGTGGCTTCAAATTCGCCGCGGTACACCATCGGGGGCAGCCGGCGGATGTATTTCCCAAAGGCGCGCCGCAACGGATTCAGGCGGGGCGCCCCGATCTCCACGACGTCCCCGAACGGGTACTCGTCCGCATGCTGCCGGTGCTTGGTGATGACGAACGTATCGACCGACTGCAACCCGCAGATCTGGCGGTACACGTGGCGCATCTCGGGTTTGAGAAAAAAGGTGCAGTAACTCGCCACCAGCAGGCGCTCGCGCCGGCCCCGGGCGGCCGCCCCGGATTCCTCCCCGTGCACCTGGGAAAGCACGCCGAGGGGAACGCCCGCGAGATGACGATCGTCGTCAGACTTGGGCAAGGAACTTCTCCAGGGCGGCAAGGAATTCCGGAATCCCCTCGCCGGTCGCTGCTGAGATCGGCACGATGACCTTGTCTGGAAAACGGTGGCGCAGGGCCTCGAGGTTAGCCTGTGCCTCAGGCAGATCCATTTTGTTGGCGACAATCACCCACGGTCGTTGCGACAAGCGCGGGTCATACAAATCCAACTCCCGCCGCAGGGTACCGAGGTCTTCGATCGGATTTCTGCCCTCGCTTCCAGCCGCATCCAACACAAACACCAACAGCCGGCAGCGCACGATGTGGCGCAAAAAATCGTGTCCCAGGCCGACGTTGCGGTGCGCGCCTTCGATCAGCCCGGGGATGTCGGCCACGGTTGCGCGTGCGTAGTTGGGAAACTCCAGCACACCGACAAAAGGGTGCAGCGTCGTGAACGGGTATGGGGCCACCTTCGGATGGGCGGCGGAAATCCTTCCCAGCAGCGTGCTCTTGCCGGCGTTCGGATACCCGACCAAGCCGGCGTCGGCGATGGTTTGCAGCTCGAGCAGGAAATGCCCTTCCTCGCCCGACCCGCCCTCTGTGTACTGGCGCGGGACCCGGTTGCGCGAGCTTTTGAAATGGACGTTGCCCTTGCCGCCCGCTCCGCCCTTGCACAGGACGAACGTCTGACCCGGCTGGTTCAGGTCAACCAGCAATTCGCAATCCTTCGGCTCAATGCGAACCTTGGGGGGGCTGGCCTCCCGTTCATCCCCTTCGACCTCCAATTCCCGGGGCGGTCCCGGCATCGCGATACGGTAAACCAAAGTACCGATGGGCACCTTGTACGTCGAAGCGGAGCCGGCCCGCCCGTACATGTTCTTACCCATGCCGTGTTCGCCGGACTTGGCCCGGAGAATCGGCTGGTAATAGTAGTCCACCAGGTTGTCTTTATGCACGTCGGCCTCGAGGATAATGTCACCGCCGCGACCGCCGTCCCCGCCATCCGGGCCGCCGCGAGGGACGAATTTTTCCCGGCGGAAACTTACGCAGCCGTTTCCGCCGTCCCCCGCTTTGGCGTAAATGCGGATCTGATCAACAAACATGGGTAGTCGTCCCTGAATAAGCCGGGGCGCATGCCGTCCCCGGCCAGGCAGGTTAGCCGCTCGCGTGCCGGCGGTGCCGCTCAATGAGCTCCGCGTACATCTTCTGCGTCTCCCGCGCAATGGCCTGCCAGCTGAAGCGCTCCACCGCCCGGCGCCGCCCCGCCTGCCCAAA
>JAFBAP010000166.1 GCA_019247695.1 Verrucomicrobiota bacterium
TGCCGCACGTAATGGCGATGCTAATTCCGGAAGCCTGGGATGCGGATGTCACGATGCCGCCGGAGAAGCGCGCGTTTTACGAATATCACGCTTCGCTGATGGAGCCCTGGGACGGTCCCGCAGCGGTAGCGTTCACCGACGGTCGAGTGATCGGGGCGACGCTCGATCGCAATGGGCTCCGGCCAGCACGGTATCTGGTCACCAAAGACGGTCTGCTGGTGATGGCGTCGGAAACGGGCGTGCTCCCCTTTGCGCCCGGCGAGATCGAGTACAAAGGCCGATTGCAGCCTGGCAAGATGCTGCTGGTAGATCTAGAGCAAGGCCGCCTGGTACCTGACGAGGAGATCAAGCACGAACTTGCGTCGCGACAGCCTTATGGCGAGTGGCTTAAAGAGAACCAAATCACGATTGAAGCTTTGCCCGAGCCAGCGCGCGTACAAGGTTCCGACCACGACACGGTGCTGACCCGGCAGCGATGCTTCGGCTACACGGACGAAGACATTCGCCTGCTGATCTCGCCCATGGCTGCCGCTGGCGAGGAGGCGGTCGGTTCCATGGGTACCGACACACCGCTTGCCTGTCTCTCTGACAAGCCGCAGTTGATGTTCAACTATTTCAAGCAGCTTTTCGCGCAGGTCACCAATCCGCCGATCGATCCCCTCCGGGAAAAGCTGGTCATGTCGCTGGCGACCATTATGGGCTGGCGCCGCAACCTTCTCGCGGAAACGCCGGAACACGCCAAGCTTGTCCACTCGGAGTCGCCGGTACTGCTTCCGCACGAATTAACCGCGTTACGTCAGGTGCCCGGCCCGGAGCATCAGGCACGCACGCTGTCGATCCTCTGGCCGGTTGCGGAAGGACCGCCAGGCTTGGAAAAGGCTGTCAACCGCCTCTGCGCGGACGCCGAAAAGGCCATGGACGATTCCACGCGGCTGCTGGTGTTGTCGGATGAAGGCGTTGACCACCAACAGGCGGCGATCCCGATGCTGCTTGCCGTCGGGGCGGTGCACCACCACCTAACCCGTGCGGGCAAGCGCATGCGCTGCAGTTTGATCGCCGAGACCGGGGAAGCCCGCGACGTTCATCAGGTCGCCTGCCTCATCGGCTACGGCGCGAGCGCGGTTTGCCCCACCCTAGCCTACGAGACGATCCGCGAGTTGGTCGAAAAAGATGACAAGCTCGCCGTCCCTTACGAAAAAGCGGTTCGCAACTATAAGGCGGCGCTCGAAAAAGGGTTGCTGAAGATCATGTCCAAGATGGGCATCTCGGTCATCGACAGCTACCGGGGCGCCGAGATCTTTGAGGCCATCGGGATCGGTTCCGAACTGATCGAAAAATGTTTTGCCGGCACGCCGTCAAAAATCGAGGGGATCGGTTTTCAGGAAATCGCGCAGGAAGTTTTGACGCGACACCAGCAGGCTTTCGCAAGCGCGGTTCCGGCCGAAGCAAAAGCCCCCAGCCTGACTGACCCCGGCTACTACCGTTTCCGGCGCCAGGGCGAAATGCACGCGATCACCCCGCCGGTGATCAAAAATTTCCACAGCTTCGTCAAGACGAACAAACCGGAGGATTACCAAGCCTACGTCGAAGCCCTCAAGGCCGTGCGCCCGACCTGTCTGCGCGACCTGTTTGAGATTGATCGCACCGGGCGGACGCCGATTCCGCTGGAGGAAGTGGAACCGATTGAGGAAATCCGGCGCCGGTTCACCACGGCCGGCATGTCCCTGGGCGCACTCAGTCCCGAAGCGCACGAGTGCCTGGCCATCGCCATGAACCAGATCGGGGGCAAGTCGAACTCCGGCGAAGGCGGCGAAGACCCCGAGCGTTTTCACCGGCGCCGCAACGGGGACTGGCCTAACAGCGCGATCAAACAAGTGGCGCAAGGCCGTTTCGGGGTGACCGCGGCCTACCTGGCGACCGCCAAAGAGATAGAAATCAAGATGGCCCAGGGCGCCAAGCCGGGCGAAGGCGGCCAATTGCCGGGACATAAAGTCACGGAGTTGATTGCCCGCCTGCGAAAGAGCACCCCCGGCGTGACGCTGATCTCGCCGCCGCCCCACCACGATATCTACAGCATCGAGGATCTCGCCCAGCTGATCTACGATCTCAAACAGGTCAACCCGCGCGCCAAGGTCTGCGTGAAGCTCGTGGCGGAAGCCGGCGTGGGGACGATTGCCGCGGGCGTGGCGAAGGCGCACGCGGACATCATCCTGATCAGCGGCCATGAGGGCGGCACCGGCGCTTCGCCACTCAGCTCGATCAAGAACGCCGGCAGCGCCTGGGAACTCGGCGTGGCCGAAACGCATCAGGTCCTGATGCTGAACGGTCTCCGCAACCGCGTCGTGCTGCGGGCGGACGGCGGCATGAAGACCGGGTTGGACATTGTCTACGCCGCCCTACTCGGCGCCGAGGAGTTTAACTTCGGCACGATCGCCTTGATCGCAGCCGGGTGCGTCTACGTCCGGCAATGCCACCTGAACACCTGCCCGGTCGGCGTGGCGACTCAGGACGAACGGCTCAGGGGCAAGTTCAAGGGTAAACCGGAATACATCGTTAACTTCTTCAACGGCGTGGCGCAGGAGGTGCGCCGGATGATGGCGGACCTCGGCGTGGCGACCTTCAACGAACTGGTCGGCCGGGTTGAATGGCTCCGCCAGCGTACCGTTCCGGGTCACCCCAAAGCCAACAAGCTCAACCTCGGCCGCCTGCTGGTCAATGTCTCCCGCGGCGACGATTCGCAGCCGCGCTACAACACCTGGGACCGGAACGATCCGCCGGGCGGGCGCCGGCTCGACGATTCCATCCTTCAGGACGCGCGCGAGGCGGTCAATGACCAGTTGCCCCTCTCCCTCTCTTATCGGGTAAAAAACACCAATCGCGCCGTCGGCACGAAGCTCTCCGGCGAGATCGCTTACCTTTGGGGAGAGCAAGGCCTCGGCGAAGGCACGATCGAACTGAACCTGCAAGGGAGCGCGGGCCAAAGCCTGGGGGCATTTTTGAGCCCCGGGGTGAAGGTTGCCCTCGTGGGCGAGGCCAACGATTACGTCGGCAAAGGCATGAGCGGCGGCGAAATCAGCATCCGGCCGGTGGCGACCCACCCTTTTGTTGCCCACGAGAACTCGATCGTCGGTAACACATGCCTTTATGGCGCGACCGGAGGCCGGTTTTTCGCCGCAGGACGAGCCGGCGAACGCTTTGCGGTGCGCAACTCCGGCGCGGTTGCCGTGATTGAAGGCACAGGCGACCACTGCTGCGAGTACATGACGGGCGGCAAAGTCGTCGTGCTGGGCCGCACGGGAAAGAACTTCGGCGCGGGCATGACGGGCGGAACGGCGTTCGTGCTGGACTTGGACGACGCCTTCGGCCGCAACCTGAACCGTGAACTCGTGGTCGCCGAACGGCTCACGGAGGATGCAGACATCGTCCTGTTGAAAGAATTGATCTACACGCACCTGGAAAAGACCGAAAGCCGGCGCGCCCGGGACATCCTCTCGGATTGGAACAACTTCCAGTCGAACTTCTGGAAGGTCCGTCCGCTTCAGCCAGTCACCAAGGCGCCGGCTCTGTCGCTCGCGCCCGCTCAAGAAGTAGCAACAACCAAGAATTGACCTATGGAGAAAGCCATTCAGCTTGCGTTGTTCCTGGAAAATAGACCCGGAACGTTGGCAGCCGTCTGCGACGCGCTTGCGGCGGAAGACATTAACATCTTTGCGCTAACCATCTCGGACACCGTGGACCACTCGGTGGTTCGAATGGTGGTCAGCGATCCGCACAAGGCATTGGCGATTTTCGAAGACCACGGTACCCTGGTCGTCGAGAGTGATGTTATCCTGATCGAGCACGACAACAAACCGGGGTCACTTTCCCGGGTCGCCAAAAAACTGGCTTCCTGCGACGTGAATATCGAGTACGCCTACCTGGCCAGCGGGCCCCATTGCGAAATCGGTACGCTGGTCCTGCGGGTGAACGACATCAATAAGGCGTTGGGCGTCCTCTCAGCCAAAGAGTCCCCGGTCGGGCCTTGACCGACCAACGACCGGCCAGTCGGCTTCTCGATTATGAAAACGCTCGCCGTCGAACCGGCCGAACCCGAAGTTGGGCTCCGGAAGTTCACGATCGCCGAGTACTACAGGATGGCGGAAGCCGGGATTCTTGCCTGGAAAGAACGGGTTGAACTTCTCGACGGTTGCATCCTGAAAATGGCTCCGATTGGTGACCGGCACGAGAACATCCTGGACACGTTAATCGGAATTTTCGGCGATCAGCGAAAAAGCCGGTACGTTATACGGGCGAACGGTCCGATCAGGATCCCTGATTTCAGCGAACCGCAGCCGGATCTTACCCTTTACCGGCCCGGGGTGCGAACGCATCCAACCCCTGAAAACATCCACCTCGTGATTGAGGTTTCCGAGACGACCCTCCGGTACGATACCGGGAAGAAAAAGCAGGTGTACGAACGCGGCGGGATCCGCGAATACTGGGTGGTTGATGGCAGGCAAAAGGCGGTTCTTGTGCACGAGCCCAAAGGCGACCGTTTCCAGGTAACCGCCCATACGCGGGGCGCCATCGCTCCGCGCGAATTTCCTGACGTCATCGTCAACCTCGATAACCTTTTTTAAACGCCGCGTTTTCCGAAACCGCTGGGCATCGGCAGCTGGCCCGTCTAAAATCCGGGTTGGTTGCCGATGAGAATCGCCCAGATCGCCCCCCTGTTCGAGAGCGTGCCGCCGAAGCCTTTTCCGTGACTACACGCACATGCCCCTGTTCTCCATCTCCAACTCTCAAAGGGCGCCGATCCCTTGGGTGAACTGAATCGGCACCGTCTACCACCACCTGCCCACGAGCGCGTTCCGGCCTAACGACGAACCCCGTGATTACCTGGCGTTCCTTCGCGACAACGACCATGAAAGACGTCATCGAAGTCGATAACCAGTATTACGTTCGCGCCCAGTCCTCCCTCGCCGATGACCGGACCCGTGTGCTCCTTAACGGCGATACCTTCGCGGTATTCGACCGGTTCGGTGACTGCCTGTCGATCGGCTCGGGACAATTCGGCGTATTCTGCCGCGAGGCCCGGCACATCTCGCGTCTGGTCCTGCGCCTCGAAGACGTACGGCCGCTCCTGTTGAGTTCAAACGTTCGTGAGGACAACATCGTGCTTGCCGTTGACCTCACAAACTCAGACCAGAAATTTGAGGACGGGCAATCGGTTGCGGGCGGCGCCATTCACGTGTCCCGCAACATCTTCTTAGGCACGGAGAATTGCCACGAACGCATCGCCCTTCGAAACTTCAGTGCCCACCCGGTTGATTTCATCCTCACCCTCGATCTGGACGCTGACTTCCGGGACATCTTTGAGGTGCGCGGCATGGCCCGCACCAAAAAGGGAACGTTGCTGCCTCCCGAACCCGGTGAAAACGGCATCACCTTCCGCTATGAGGGAGCCGACGGTATCCGTCGCAGTACGATTATCCGGACCCGGCCGGCCCCCGCCCAGGTTTTGCCTTCCGGCCTGCGGTTCCACGTGCACCTGCGGCCGAAGCAGGAGTTCATCGTTGAAATGCTTGCGCGTTTTTTGCAGACCGGAAATGGCCACAAGGCGGAGCCGGCGAAGATCGACTATGAAGGCGCCCTGGCGGAGGTCACTTCGGCGCGCCAGCGGAACCAGGCCGGCTGCAACATCTACACCTCTAACGAGCAGTTTAATGACTGGCTTAACCGCTCGCAGGCAGACCTGCGGACGTTAATCTCGCCA
Organism: Verrucomicrobiota bacterium; assembly: GCA_019247695.1. Classification (NCBI taxonomy): domain Bacteria; kingdom Pseudomonadati; phylum Verrucomicrobiota; species Verrucomicrobiota bacterium. The sequence continues at coordinate 5,756 of JAFBAP010000166.1, forward strand.
ACCCCGCATGGACCGTATCCCTACGCCGGCGTCCCTTGGTACAGTACCCCGTTCGGGCGCGACGGCATCATCACCGCCCTGCAATACCTTTGGGTGGACCCGACGGTCGCCAGGGGAGTTTTGCGTTTCCTCGCGGCCAACCAAGCCACCGAAGTCGGCCCGGCGGCCGACGCCGAACCCGGCAAGATCTTTCACGAAATGCGGCAAAGCGAAATGGCCGCCACCGGGGAAGTGCCGTTCCGGAAATATTACGGCAGCATCGATGCGACGCCGCTGTTTCTGATCCTCGCGCACGCCTACTTCGAGCGCACGGCTGACCGCGCGTTGATTGACGAGCTTTGGCCCAACCTGGAAATGGCCCTGCAATGGATCGATAAATATGGCGACCGCGACCAGGACGGGTTCGTCGAGTACGGCCGGGCTAACCCCCAGGGGCTCATCCAACAGGGATGGAAGGACTCGTACGATTCCGTTTTCCATGCCGACGGTTCGCTTGCCCCCGGCCCGATTGCGCTCTGCGAGGTGCAGGCGTACGTCTATGCGGCAAAACGTGGACTGGCTGAACTGGCGCGGCTTCGCGGCCGGGACGAACTGTCCGGCCAACTCGAAACCGCCGCCGAGAGCCTCAAGTCCAATTTCAGCCGCGCGTTCTGGTGCGAAGACCTCGGCTGCTTCGCCCTGGCTTTGGATGGAGATAAGCGCCCTTGCCGCGTCCGAACTTCAAATACCGGTCACGTGCTTTTCACGGGAATTGCCACCCCGGAACAGGAACGTAAAATCGTTTCTGTCCTTGGTTCGCCGGCGCTGTTCTCCGGCTGGGGCATCCGCACGCTCGCGACTTCGGAGGAACGGTATAACCCGATGTCATACCACAACGGGTCGGTCTGGCCCCACGACAATTCGCTCATCGCCTACGGCCTGTCGCAGGTCGCGGATAAGGGGTTGGCCACCCGGCTCCTGACCGGCTTGTTCGATGCGTCGATCATCTTCGACCTGCACCGCTTGCCGGAGCTTTTCTGCGGATTTGAACGCCGCCCCGGCAAAGCGCCTACAAACTACCCGGTGGCTTGTTCACCTCAGGCCTGGGCGTCCGGCGCGGTCTTCCTCATTCTCCGGAGTTGCCTGGGGCTGACCGTCAAAGCGCCCGAGTCACGGATCTACCTGGTCCGCCCGAGCCTGCCGGAATCAATCCAGGAAATCGAGATCCGCAACCTGCGGGTAAACGATGCGGTCGTGAAGCTCCGCTTCGTGCGTCACGATTACAGCGTGAGCGTCAACATCGCGGAGCGCCTCGGCCACGTCGAGATTGTTAGTATAAAGTGATCACACCGGTTTTCACTTTGGTTTGGTGAAGCTGGTCTTCGCCCCGGAGAGTAGCCCGGCAGTTCAATGCTTGGTGCAACGTAGGTTTGGCCTCGACAACCCGCGAAAGCAGACGGGGCAGGTTTTGAGCCCCGAAAGGGCGGCAGAAAATGCGAGCGACACCTTCTGACGGCCCTTCAGCAAATCCAACCCGGCGGGGCGGGCGTTTGTTAGGGAGGGCGTACCGGCGTGACGCTTTAGGAGGGCTGGGCCGGGGGAAACGCCTTCCCAGGGTAAACCCGGGGCTAAGTTCTTTTGGCCCTTCAGGCCATCAAACCGTCTATCGGCCCGTTGGGCCTGGACCATCTACACGGTTCAACAGGTGTAACGCTCGCGGGGCACCTGGGAAGGAAGACAAAATTTTCCTCCATGGCCCGTCGAAATGGTATAAGGGTGCGCAATACCTGTCTGTTACTCCGGGATGAAAGCGTCGAACTTCATCGGGCGGAACGAAAGTACCAATGCCAAAGGCAACCCGCCGGGCGACAATGAGGCCATGTTTGATCTGCTCTTTGAGCGCACGGCCGACGCCATCTGGTTGTTTGACCCGGCCACGGCCATCATCGTCGACTGTAACCAGGCGACCGTCGCGTTGATGCGCGGCAAGAGCAGGGCTGATCTTGTCGGTATGCGATGCATCGACTTCTCCCCTTCCGTGCAGCCGGACGGCACGCCAACCAAGGAAGCGGCGGCCCGCCACGTGGCCGAAATCCTTAAGAATGGTAACTTGCGCTTCGCGTGGACGGCACAACGGTTCGACGGCACCCAGGTACCGCTGGAAGTGACGGCCACGGCGATCGAGCGGGGCGGCCAACCGTTGTTTGTGCTGGTGGGGCGCGACATCACCGAGCGGAACCGAGCCGAGGCAGCGCTCCTGGAGAGCGAGGCGCGTTTCCGCTCGCTCTTTGAGCGCAGCGCCGACGCCATGACCCTTCTGGACCCGAAAACCCTCCGGTACGTCGAGGTGAACGACGCAGTTGCACGGCTGTTTCGGGCACCCGGCCCTGAGGCTGTGGCGAACGCCTCGCCCTCAGACCGGTGGCCGGAGCGGCAGCCCGATGGGCGATGCTCCCGCGAAAAGGCCCAAGCGATGGTAACCCTGACGCTGGCCCAGGGCAGCCACCGCTTTGACTGGTCGACGCGTTGCTGGGACGGCACCGAGCTTGTACTCGACATCGTCATGACGGCGCTGCCCTTCGGTGAACGCACCCTGCTTTCGATCGTGTACCGCGATATTTCCGAGCATAAGCGGGCCGAAAGCCAGATCCGGCAGTTAAACGCCTCACTGGAGAAACGGGTGACTGAGCGGACCGGCGCACTGCTGCGTTCCAACGAACAACTCAAGCAGGCCGAAGAACGCCTGCGCAAACGCAGCAACCACGTGCAGAGACACCGCGACGTGCTGCTGGAACTGGCCCAAGCCGACAAATCCGATCTCGACCAGGCGTTACAGACAGTTTGCGCGGTTTCGGCCGCGACCCTGGAGGTGGCGCGCGTCAGCTATTGGTCACTGGAGGAGAATGGCTCGGTGATCGTTTGCCAAAGCCTTTACCGGCGTGAGATCGAGGGCTGCGATCTGCAGGCCAAAGGCATCCGGCTGCATGCGTCTCAGTGCCCGGCCTACTTTGAGGCGTTAGGGGCCAAACGGCCCATCGTGGCGGACCGCGTCCTGACCCACCCGGCAACGAGCGGGCTGGCCGATGGGTACCTCAAACCCCTTGGTATTTCGTCAATGCTGGACGCACCCGTCTGGGTGGGCGGTCAGGTCGTCGGGGTGCTCTGCCACGAGCACACCGGCCCGGTGCGGGACTGGCCGGCCGAAGAGGTCGACTTTGCCTCCGCGGTTGCGGCCATGGTGGCGCTGGCGTTACAAGAATGCCAGCGGGTCCGGGCCGAACGGCTCTTGCGCGAGAGCGAGGCGAAGTTCCGGGCCTTGTTTGAGGGCACCAGCCAGGCGGTACTGTTGCACGATGAAACGGGCATTCTGGAGGCTAACCCGAGCTGGTGGCGCCTGTTGGATTACCCCGGGCTGCAGGAGGTGATCGGCAAACACCCCGCCGACCTTTCCGCGCCCATTCAGCCGGGCGGTGCGCGCGCCGAGGTCCTGGCCGCCCAACACATCGCCACCGCGCTGGCCCACGGGTCCGCGCGTTTCGAATGGCTGATGCTGCGCCGCGACGGCACTGAACTGCCCCTGGAGGTGTTCCTGACGCGCATCCGGTTGGGTGACCGGCAACTGTTGCAGGCCGTCTGCAACGACATCACCGAGCGCAAGCGGGCTGAAGCCGAACTGCGCGAAAGCGAAGCGCGGCTGCGCGAAAGTGAGGCGCGCTTCAGCACGGCCTTTCGCGCCAGCCCGCTGAACATTACCATCCTTCGGCTCAGCGACGCCCGGTTTGTGGAGGCCAATGACGCCTTTGTGCGGTGGTTCGGCCTGGAACGGGAGCAATTGCTGGGGCACGACTCCCGCGAATTGGACATCTGGGTGGACGTGGCCGATCGCGACAAGTTCCTGGGCGACCTCCGGCGGCGGGGTTCGCTGCGCGAGGTCGAGTGCCGTCTCCGCAGCCGGCGCGGCACGGTCCACACCCTGCTGCAATCGGCCGACATCATCGAAATCAACCGCGAACCGCACATCCTCGTGTTCGGCCTCGACATCACCGAACGCAAGCAGGCTGAAGCCGAACTGCTGCGAACCCTGGCCCGGGAAAAGGAGTTGGGCCACTTGCGCAGCAACTTCGTCTCGATGGTGTCGCACGAGTTCCGCACGCCGCTGGGCATCATCCAGTCCTCGGCCGAAATCCTGGAGGATTATTTCGAGGCGTTGGAACCGGCCGAACGCCAGGAACACCTGCAGTCCATCCGCAAAAACACCCGCCGCATGGCCGGGCTGATGGAGGAGGTGCTGCTCATCGGCAGCCTGGAAGCCGGCAAAACGGAATGCAAACCGGACCGGCTCGATCTGTCGTCTTTCATTTCCAAGCTGGTGAACGAAGTGGGTTCGGCCACCCAACGGCGCTGCTCGATCGGCTGGTCGCTGGCCGGGGCACCGGCCGAAGTTCAGGCCGACGAACGGCTCCTGGACCACATCTTCACCAACCTGCTTACCAACGCGGTGAAGTATTCGGACCCTGGCCAACCGGTGCGCTTGGAGATCCGGCGCGCAGGCCCGGAGCTCGTTTGCACCATTCGGGACCGGGGCATCGGGATTGCCGAAGTCGACCGGGAATGGCTCTTCAGCGCCTTCCATCGCGGCCAGAACGTGGGAGGCCGGCCCGGCACGGGTCTGGGCTTGGTGATCGTCAAGCGGTGCGTCGACCTGCACGGCGGTAAAATTGAGGTGCGAAGCAAGTTGGGTAAAGGCACCGCGGTGACGGTATGGCTGCCGGTATGCTGAACCCGCAGGCGTCTTCTGCGTTTCCCGGGAGCCCCGACGCCACGCCGCTGCAAACGTTCCAGGCTGTCCCGGCGCCGAACCGAGCCGCCCTGTCCCTCCTGAGCCCCCCACCCGCATGCAACAGATATGAAAAAGATCTTAGTCATTGAAGACGAACCGGAAATGCGCCGTAACCTGACGACGGTACTGCGGCTGGAGAAATTTCACCCCTTAGGCGCCGAGAACGGCCGCGTGGGCGTGCAGTTGGCAAAAAAAGAAAAGCCCGACTTGATCCTGTGCGACGTGATGATGCCGGAACTGGACGGCTACGGCGTCATCGCCGCCCTGCGGGCCGACGGCGCCACCGCCGGTATCCCGTTCATCTTCCTTACCGCCAAAGGCGAGAAACCCGACATCCGCACCGGCATGAACCTGGGTGCGGACGATTACCTGACCAAACCGGTGGCCAAAGCGGACCTGCTCGGCGCCATTCGCTCGCGTCTTGAGCGTGCGGCCCAGCAAGCCACCCCAGCCTTTAAGCCGAACTTCGATTCGGCCGCACCCCTGGAAAAAGGGCTGGGACTGACCCCGCGGGTCGCCGAAACGCTGCTGTGGCTTGCGCAAGGCAAAACCAACGGCGAGATCGCCACCATCCTGGGCAACAGCGAGTCGACCGTTAAAAAGCACGTCCTGGAAATCTTCGAAACCCTCGGGGTTGAAACCCGGACCGCCGCCAGCTTGCGGGCGTTGGAAGTGCTCAGTTCCCCGGCGGCTCACGGTTAGGGTGTTTCGTCCCGGTAGCCTTGCATCAACTCGAGGATGTTTCCCTCGCGATCCCGGAAAAACACGATTCGGAACCCGGGAACCACATGATCCTGATTGATGATCGCGTCAGGTTCGATGCCATCCGCCCGCAGCGCCGCAATCGCCGAGTCGAGGTCCGGGACGTCGAACGCCAGGTGCCTGAAACCGATGGCCTGTTCGCCGCCGTTAACTCCCCCGGTCTTCGCCGGATCGGTCGGAAACATTTCCAGCCGAACCGAACCGAGCTTTAACATAATGAATTCATCCGGCTGACCGGCCTTGAAGGTTCGCGACCGCTCAAAGCCGAAATGCTTGCAGAAAAACGCCTCCTGCGCCGCCAGGTTACGGCAATTCAGGGCGATGTGATTGATAACGGAGGGGTTCATAAGGGCTAATCGTCGGTGCGGTTCGCGGCGGTCTGGCGGGCGCAGCAGAAAAATTTCGGGGTTCGGAGTTCGGAGTTCGGAGGCGTCATATCAGCGGGTCCGATCGTCCGGCGGAGCACGGTGGGAAGACCGAATCATCCGCAGAACACGCAGAACACGCAGAAAAGGAATCCCAGCTGCGGGACTTGACACCGACAGGCGGCGCCCATGCTGCCGCTCCGAACTCCGAACTCCTCCTCTTTCCGCCGTGTTCGCCGTGGCTAGCCGTGTTCGCCGTGTGAACTCTTACGCTGTGGCCGCCGTGTGACCGAACCCCGAATTGCTGCTTGGTTCCTTCCCTGAAAAGGGCTAAGTAGCACGATCAGCAATGACAGGCCCGTTCCCCCCCGTGCATGTCCGGAGCCGCGGCGCCAACCAGGCAATGCGCCGGACGCACTTCCAAAAATGAACGCCCCCATGAATCCCGAGGTCGCATCCCCCGACCGGAAAGTTCGTCCGTCGACCTGGTCGCGCATCCTGGCCATCAGGGAGGTCGGCAGCCTGGCGGCATTAATCGCCATGCTACTGGTGCTTACCGTCGCCATTCCGCAGTTCGGGCAATGGGGAAACCTCGTTAACATCACCCGCAACTTTTCGTTCGTAGGGATCGTTGCCCTGGGCATGACCCTGGTTATCCTGACCGGGGGCATTGATCTCTCCGTGGGCTCCGTCTGGGGAATGACGGCGGTGCTCACGGCTTCGCTGATGTCCCAGGGCTGGTTGATTGCCCCGGCCATTCCGGTCGGCCTGTTGGCGGCGGCTGCGGTCGGGTTGTTCAACGGCCTTTGCGTCACCCGGTTGAACATGTCCCCGTTTGTGCCGACGCTGGCCTCGCTTTCCATCGCGCGCAGCCTCGCCCTGATCATCACCCACGGCCGGCCGATCTCAAATTTCGGGCCTCAGAAGCAGGCATTCTACTGGATCGGCGGAGGCGACATCGGGGGTGTGCCCAACCCGTTTATCCTGTTCGTGTTGCTGGCGATTATCTTCTGGATCGTCCTGTCACGAACCGTGTGGGGCCGCCGCGTTTACGCCGTCGGCGGGAATGAAAAGGCAGCCCGGCTTACCGGGTTGAACGTGCGCCGGCTCAAAGTCAGCGTTTACATCATCTCGGCCCTTTGCGCCGGGATTGCCGGCATCGTGCAGGCCAGCTACCTATCGAGCGTCACGGCAAGCCTTGCGACCGGCCAGGAACTCAGCGTTATCGCCGCCACCGTCATCGGCGGCGTTAACCTTTCGGGCGGTGAAGGCACGATCTTCGGCGTGCTCATCGGTACCGTGATGCTGGAAGTCCTGCGAAACGGGTTGCTCCTCTTCGGGATCGATCCCTACTGGCAGGGCGTGTTCGTCGGGGCAATCATCGTGATCGCGGTCTCGCTCGACCGGTTCCGCAAATCCGTCGGCAGAGATTAGCCGGCCAGGACGACGCAGCCGAATTGTTTTTTCCTATCTACCTGTTAACTCACCCGTTCAATCTAATAACTAACCCCTGGAACAACAAACATCCAAATGAAATGCACTAAACTCCCCCTGGGCTGCCTCCTGCTGGTCAGCGCGGCCGCAATCATGACCGTAGCAAACGCGGCAGACAAACCGAAAACGTTCGCTCTGGTTCCCAAATCCATCAGCGTGCCGTTCTATGCTGACGTCGAAAAAGGGTGCAAGGAAGAAGCCAAAAAGCTCGGCATCCAGGTATTGTACACCGGGCCGAACACCGCTGATGAAGCCGAGCAGGTCGAAATATTGAGAGACGTGGTTGCTCGCGGGGTGAACGGGTTGGCGATCGCTCCGATGAACGCCGATTCCGTCATCGGCGTAATCGCGGAGGCCCGCAAGAAGAACATTCCCGTCATTACGTTCGATTCCGACTCTCCTAACTCCCAGCGGATCTGCTACGTGGGGACGGACAACCTGCAGGCCGGCCGGGAAGCCGGGAAAGCCTTCAAGAAACTTCTTCCCAAAGGTAAATACGCCATTCTCACCGGTGGCTTGGCGGCGGCGAACCTGAATGAACGCATCAAAGGGTTCAAGGAAGTCGTCAACGGAAGCGACTACACGGAAATTTCCGGTTCACCTTTCCCCTGCGAAGATGACGCCGTGCGCGGGGTTCAGATCGTGCAGGATGTCCTGACCCGGTACCCGAACCTGGACGGCTTTTTCTTTTCCGGCGGCTGGCCGTTGTTCGGCGCGCCGGAAGCCTACGTCAAGGCGATCGGAAAACGCGCCGCCGACATCAAGACGAACAAATTTGTGGTGGTCTCCTTTGATACCTTACCCGAAGAGCTCAAGCTTCTGAAAGACGGCAACTGCAGCGCCCTGATCGGCCAGCGGCCCTACGCCATGGGAGTCAAGAGCATGGACGTGCTCAACGACATCGCGAACGGCAAAACGGGGGAGAACGTCAATACGGGGGTTGACGTGGTCGACGCCGGTAACGTCGACCAGTTCTTGAAATGACCCCCTAGCTGCTCATGGCTGCGATCCTAAAGATTCGAGGGATCACCAAGACCTATCCGGGCGTGCGCGCCCTGCAGGACGTCAGCTTTGACGTCGAGCAAGGGAGCATTCATGCCATCATGGGTGAGAACGGCGCCGGCAAGAGCACGTTGATGCAGATCATCGCCGGCGCGCAACGCCCGGATTCAGGCACGATCGAGTTTGACGGTCGCGAGGTTCGCTTCGCGAGCCCGGCCGAAGCTCAAGCGGTCGGGATCGCAATCGTCTACCAGGAACTGAACCTCTCCCCTAACCTCTCGATTGCGGAGAACGTGTTCCTCGGCCTCGAGCCGAGGGCGGCGGGGGCGTTCGTCGATCGCAAAACGCTGCGGGCGAAGACGAGCGCCATTCTCCATACGCTCGGCATCCACTTCGATCCGGACACGATCGTCGGTCATCTGACCGTGGCCCAACAGCAGCTCGTCGAAATCTGCAAAAGCCTGGTTCGCAACCCGCGTCTGCTCATCTTTGACGAACCGACTTCCAGCCTCTCGGAAGCTGACTCGCGGATTCTGTTTCGAGTCATCGCCGACTTGAAAGCTCACGGGGTGACGATGCTCTACATCTCTCACCGGTTCCCGGAAGTGTTTGCCAACTGCGACGTCGTGACGGTGCTGCGGGACGGCAAACACGTCCGGACCAAACCGATGACCTCCACCAGTGAGGCCGAGGTGGTTAGCCTGATGGTAGGACGCGAGTTGCTCGCGTTTCATCGCCAGGACCCGGCGCCGAGCCCGGAAGTTATGTTTGAGGTCAGGGGGCTGACAAAACGCCGCCAGTACAGCAATGTGAGCTTCAAGATCCACCGGGGCGAAATCGTGGCCCTGGCCGGGCTCGTCGGCGCCGGCCGCAGCGAAGTGGCGCTCGGGGTGTTCGGCTGTCCCGCACCCGATGCCGGAGAGATTCGCGTCCAGGATCGCCCCGTTCGAATCCGCCGGGCGCAAGACGCCATGCGGGCCGGCATCGCCCTCGCGCCTGAAGACCGCAAGACTGCCGGCCTCGTGCTCGGCGCCAGCGTGGGAACTAACATTTCCATGGCTGCGCTGCCCAGGGTTGCGCGCGGCTTCTTTGTTAACCGCGGGGCCGAACGTACCCTGATCCGGCAATTCGTCTCGCGGCTTAACATCCGTACACCCAGCCATGAGCAAAGGACCGGGCTGCTGAGCGGTGGCAATCAGCAGAAGGTGATGATCGCCAAGTGGCTGGCCGTGCAGCCGAAATGCCTCATCGTGGACGAACCTACCCGAGGGGTCGACGTCGGCACCAAGGCGGAAATCTACACCCTCTTTGATGAACTCGCTCGCGCCGGGGTGCCCATCCTGATGATCTCCAGCGATCTGCCCGAAGTCCTCGCCCTCGCGGACCGGATCGTCGTCATGCGCCAGGGCAGAATCACCGGCGAGTTAACCCGGGCCGACGCCACCGAAGAAAAGATCATGCACCTGGCCGCACTCGGCACCGACAATGTCCCCTCCGGGTAACGGGTAACGGGTTCGGGGTTCGGGGTTCGGAGCGGCAGCATGGGGGTTGGGTGCGAGTGTCAACCTTAGAGTTGCCGCCAAGTCCTCTTAATCTGTGTCAATCCGTGTAATCTGTGGATGTTTCCTCTTTTCTGCGTTCTTCTGCGTGTTCTGCGGATAATTTAATCTTTCCTCCGTGGTCGCCGTGTTCCGCCGTGGCGCCGTGTGAACTCTGTCGCCGTGGCCGCCAAATCGCCGTGCCCGCCGGCTTCTTACCCCATAGGGTTATTCCTGGGTTTTATAAAATATGCTCCCCTTCTGAGCCTGGAGGATTTAACGGCCATGAACCTGAACGACTTTCAGATCAGCCGGTGCTGACTGCGTTTGGCCTTTAAGCTATGACGTCTTATAAATATCACGTCTTCATCAGCTACGCACACGTCAGTGATACGCTCACCGGGTGGGTTTCATCTTTCAAGCAGAAACTCGAAGGTAAACTGAACGAGAAACTGCCCGGTGGAACTGCCCAGGTTTTCTTCGACGCGGGCGAACTCGGGGTCGGGCCGCTGAGACCTGACCTTCAGGCGGCGCTCTCTTCCAGTGCGATCCTGCTGATTGTCCTGTCGAATCGATGGCTCGAGCGCCCGTGGTGCCAGGAGGAACTGGCGCGGTTCGTCGAGGCCGCCGGCGGGCCCTCGAACGCGCAAGAACGCATCGTTCTGGTGAGGATTGAGGACGTCAAACAAAACCGGCTTCCGAAGGTGTTACAGGATTGCCATCTCTATGATTTCTTCAAGGTGCATCCTACCCGGAAGGTTACCCTGACGTACGGTTCCCGTGAGTTCCCGGAACTGGAATCGGACTATGCACTTTCCATGCTGGAACTGGTGGGCGACGAGGATCGACCCGGATTGGTGACCCGGTTGCTCGGGCTCACGGCGCCGCAGGTGGATGAACAAGAGCGTGCGGTGATTAGTTCGGGAGAGGAGCAGGAACGCCCCATGATCTTCCTGGCCAACTGCACGCCGGACCTCCAACGGGATCGCAACGCCTTGAAACGCCACTTGGAAGACAAAGGTTTCCAGGTCGTGCCTGCCGGAACCTTCTATCATGCGCCGCCGGGGTATGACGAGGAGGTCCGCCGGCTCCTTTCCGGGTCCACGTTGTTCATTCAAATCGTCGGAGCGTTCCGGTACGAGCCGACGGAACAGTTCCCTGACGGCTACGAACATTGGCAATTGCACCAGGCCCGTACCATCAAGGGTGCCGACGTAGTACGATGGCGGCGACCCGACCTGCTCAGCGATGACGTGGAGGACGCGGTGCATCGTGAATTTGTCTTTGCAGATGACGTTACCCGGTGTGACCTGGAGGAGTTTAAAGTGATTCTGGGTGACAAATTGCGCGAGATAGACAGTCGCCGCCCCGGGACCATTGAAAGGGAAGGCATCACCGTTCTAGTCAACGCGGCGAACCCCGACAACAAAATGGCTGAAGAAGTGGGGACTCGGCTCGAGGACTTGTGCATCGCGATGGACCTGCGCAGCAGCCTCTATGCCGATGTGGTTGGCGAGCGGAGTTCACTTTTCGACGTCGCCAGAAACAATCCTTGCCACGGATTGATGATCGTCTACGGCTCGTGTGGGGATACGTGGGTCCGCCGTCAGGTGAAGGAGGGGCGCAGCGTCGCTTTACTGTTAAAGCAAAAAGTTCCGGTTTGTGCGCTTTACGTTGGGCCTCCGGCAGACAAACCCCCGCTGGAGCCGCGACCGGCGCGCTTCGGCGTGATCGACTTTCGTGAAGAGGAGCGACTGCGAGACTTCGTCCGCCAGGTCGCCGGGAGAAAGGTGTAACGGTGAACGTCCTGTCTGCCGCATCACCCATCACCTCGCCTTTTCCTGGACTGCGCCCCTTCAAGGCGCACGAAAACGCAATCTTCTTTGGCCGCCATGAGCAGGTTAGTGACATGTTGCAGCGGCTTGAAACGTGCCGGTTGCTGACGGTGGTAGGAGCCAGTGGATGCGGCAAATCATCCTTGGTGCGCGCCGGCCTGCTGCCGGCGTTACAGGAAGGCCTTCTATTCGGGATCGATTCCGAATGGACGATGATCACGTTAAGGCCGGGCGGCAATCCCTACCGCGAGCTTGCAAAAGCCCTAAGTGATGCGTTGCCGGCCGATCATCTGAGCGATCCCAACGAGCGGCAGGCCCGCATCGAAGCGAGGCTCTCAAGCAGCAACACCGGCTTGATCCGCATCATTAACGAGGCGGGTTTACCGCCGGATAGTAATGTGCTGGTGCTCGTCGATCAGTTCGAGGAACTGTTTCGCTTCCGAAACGTCGCTCGTAACCACAGCCAGGACGCCATTCAGACGCACGAAGCCTATGAACAGCGCAATGCGGCGAATGCATTCGTGAATTTACTCCTGGAAACCGTGGACCGGCAGCAAGGCGGTTGCGCGGGCATTTCAGGGTCGCCCCGGATCGCCGGAAAGACATCGGGTTTAACACCCAAAAACTCGATCTTTATCGTCTTAACCATGCGATCCGAATTCCTCGGCCACTGCGACGCGTTCCTCGGTCTGCCGGAAGCGGTCAGCCAGAGCCAGTTTCTCACTCCCCGCATGACTCGTGAGCAACTCAAGGACGCCATTGTCCGCCCCCTCGAGCTGTTTGGAGCGGTTGCTCACACCGCACTCATAAACCGGCTTCTAAACGACGTCGGAGCTGACCCGGATTCGCTGCCGCTGATGCAGCACGCCTTGCTCCGTACGTGGCAAAACGCCAAAGCACGCTCGGAGCAGACATCAGCGGCGGTCCGCCGGGAAGTTCGACTTGAAATCCAGGACTACGAAAACGCCGGCGGACTCCAGGAAGCGCTGTCCCGGCACGCCGACGAAGCTTACGCAGAACTCGGCTCCGACCCCGTTCATGGGGAATTATACCAGCGCGTAACGCAACAACTGTTCCTGTTGCTCTGTCGTCGAACCGGGGAGGGCTTGATGGTACGGAATCCGATCCAGGTCGACGAAGCCGCCGCAATCGTCGGCGTCTCGACCCCAGCGATCCTGCACGTCGCCTCGGCGTTCTGTAAGGAGGGTCGAAATTTTATCACCTATTCCTCCAGTGACCCGGATCTGACTGCCGACAGCACCCTCGATATCAGCCACGAAAGCCTGATTCGAAACTGGGCCAGACTCAAAAAATGGATCAAAGCTGAAACCAGGTCCGCCTCCGACTACGCGTGGCTCTTAAAAGCCGCGAGGCGCTGGCAGGACAAAAAGGGTGACCTGTTTGATGGCACCAATCTCCGAATTGCGCTCGCCTGGAGGCAGAATACGAGGCCGTCTGCCAGGTGGGCCGCCAGATACGGGGGCGACTTCGACCTGGCAATGCGATTCCTCGAAGAGAGCCAAAAACGCCAAAGATACCGCCGGATGACCGGCGCCGCGTTAGCCGCCGGTGTCGTGGTCGCATTGGTCCTCTATGGCGTTCAACAAGTGATTTTCCTCCGGCAATTGGCGCACGAGCAACGCGTCACGATAGAAACTCAAACGGCGCTCCTGAACGCAAATAAACAGTTGCAGGAGATCGGCGACGCCGCCAGGCGCCAGAGCGAGATCCTCTTCGGAAACGCGAAAGGCCTGTTAAACGAGAAAAACAATCCGCGGGCCGGAGCCCTTGCCTTGGCGCAGCTATCACGAGCGCTGGACCGCGATCAACACAACGTCACCGCCGCAGAACAGACGTGCACCTTGCTGCTGAACCGGACCTGGTGCCCACCGCTGACGCCTCCTCTGCGCTACAATTCCGACAGCCCCATCCTGAGCGCAACATTCGATCCGCAGGGACCTGACAACCGAGTACTCGCGGTCAGCCAGGACGGTTGGTTGTTGCAGTCAGATGACCAGGGCGCTGCGTTGGTGCAGCGACAATCCCTGGCAGACCAGGCCGGCGGCAAAAAAGTCAGCCTGATCTCTGCCTCGTTCAGCCCGGACGGGCGTGCACTCGTGTTGATCTGCCCACGATCCGGAACGCAGAAAAGCGTGCAGTTTTGGAAATACGCAAACGGTACATTCCGGAATGTCACGGCGGTCGAGGTCAACAGCCTTTCAATTTACAACACGGTCAGCTGGAGTGCTGACCAGCAAGTCATCACGGTGGTCCCGGTTCGATGGGATGCTGCCGGGCCCTGTCTCGCTTTTTATTTCGATGGAACCATCTACATCAGGGTGGATAAACCCTTCGGTGAGCTTCAAGTGGCAGCTGCCGCTTTTGACCCATATTCCAACCTGATCGCCACGGCATCTACCAACGGGAACGATGGGAGCGTCCGATTGTGGACCTGGAAAGATAGCTCATTCGAACAACTTCCCGACGATCCCGCAGCCCATTCGGTCTATAACTTCCCGGACCGCCGAATCCGGTCACTGGCATTCGGGAGAACGAAAGAAGAAATGCTGGTAATTACGGCTGGTCCATCGAATGACGTCCAGATGCAATGCCTCAACGTGCCTGCGAACCGCATCGAACGTGGAGAAACGGTGGCGCCCAAGGACCAGTTTCTTAAACTCGTGGCCGGGCCGATCGTCAGCGGAAGACAGTTGATCGCGGCGTCTTTATACCAGAGGGTGTCTCTCAACTACCCCGATAGCTGGAGTTCAGAAAGCACCCTTGCCGAGCCGATCTGCTTCCGGGGAACCACGGCGACCGCAACGTTTAATCCAGCCGGCTCCAAGCTGATGACGCTTTCCGGCTCCAACTGGCTGGCGCCGGACACGGTGCAAATCTGGGATGTAAGTATGAGGATAAAACGGGAACCGGCTGGAGCGTTTCAAGCCGACGGTAGACCGGCGCCTGCATGGCTGGCAAGCCTGGCGCGAGCGGTGAGCGGTATTCCGCAGACGTGGGAGGATGATGACGATGCAGTCGTGCTCTCAGACGTGTTCAAACAGACCGCGCCGGCTGCATCCGGCCGCTTTGATGCTCCATACGACAAGGTCTGGAAACATTTTTTCCCGGAATGAGCTCACGGGCATCACACGCCTTTTTTCATTGATGCCGGCCGTGGACGCTTGAGACGTCCCTCCCTCTTTCGTAGTTACACGGTGGGTATGGCAGACCACGCCCGGCTTGTGGATAGAGGCTGCCTTCTGCCCCTCTTCATTTGTGGCATTTTTCGGCTTGTGGCATTCGTCCCATTTCCTCATTAACCGTTACGACCTCACTCAGGCAATCCGGCAGCGTGGAATAACAAACCGGCTTGGAGCGGCACGCCGAGATTCCGGACGCCTTAAGTTCGTTGACCGGTCGTGTTTTGCCGAAGGGCGCCAGCAGCACCGGGCTCACGGAAGCCAGTAAGGGGTCCGCGCGGATCTGGCTTGCCAATGCCAGGCCATCCATTTCCGGCAGGTCCAGGTCAAGGATCGCCAACCGGTAGGGATCATTCTTCGCCGCTGCTTCGCGCAGTTCGGCCAACGCTCCGGTGCTCGTCGGGGCGTAGCCCGGCCGCATTTGCCACGACGCCAATTGGCGAAGGAGAAAGCGGCCGCTGGTTTGGTGATCGTCTACCACCAGCACGCGCAAGCCCGCCAGGCAGCGGCTCGGGCCAAGCACGGGTTGGGCGCCGGGCTGTTTGGATAATCGGATGGTAAACCAAAACAGCGAACCCTCCCCCAACCTGCTTTCCACCCCGATGCGGCCCCCCATACGCTCCACCAATTGACGGCAGATGGCCAGGCCAAGCCCGGTGCCTCCGTACTGGCGGGTAGTAGAGTCGTCGGCCTGCACAAAGGCCTGGAACAATCGGTCCTTAACTCCGGGCGCGACCCCGATGCCGGTGTCTCGTACCTCGAACCGCAGTTGTACGCCGGTCTCGCTCTCCTGCTCGCGTGACACCGCCAGAGTTACCTCACCGGCGGAGGTGAATTTGACGGCGTTGCCGACCAGATTGATCAGCACCTGCCGGAGCCGCCCCGGGTCACCACGCAGTTGGGTGGGCGTCCCCGGCTCCACCGCGCCCGCAAGTTCCAACCCTTTTGCGTGCGCCGCACCGGCCAGGATCTCCAGGGTGCCCTCAATAGTCTCGCGCAGATCGAAATCGAGCTCTTCGAAACGCAACTTGCCGGCCTCAACCTTCGAGAAGTCCAGGATGTCGTTGATGAGGGTCAGCAACGACTCGGCGCTGGACCGGATCATTTCAGCAAACTCGCGCTGTTCCTCGTTCAACTCGGTGTCGAGCAGCAGGTCAGCCATGCCGATCACGCCGCTCATGGGCGTACGGATCTCGTGGCTCATGTTTGCCAGGAATGCACTTTTGGCACGGGTCGCCGCTTCGGCGGCTTCTTTGGCCCGCTTGAGGGCTGCCTGACGCAGCATGATGACGCGGGTCTTCCGCCGGCTTTCGCGGCGATTAAACACGATCGACCACCAAAGGAAAGCATCTTCAAACAGAACCCAGGCCACGTGCTCCATGACCCGCGCCAAACTCTCGGTACCAATACCGAGCGTCGACTGCGGCCAGACCATGGCGCCAAGCCAGTGATGCAGCCCGAACACGATAGTCGCCGTCATCAGCACCCGCCAGTCACGGTAAAATGACAGGAATGCAAGCGAGCCAAACACATGGAAGTGGGATTCCAGCCGGCCTCCGCTCAAGTGAATCAATAACGCTCCCGAAAGCATCTGGCTGACGGCAACGGCGTGTCGCGTCAGCCAGTGGCCCGGCATGAGGCGGATGAGGAGCAAAGGAACGCTGATGATCAGCCCGCCCAATCCAATCACGGAGATCGGTTGTCCTTCGATGGATGTGCGGTCAATGTGCCACCCCAACCGCGCGGCCACGCAATAAAGGACGATGCCACCCGCCCACTGGAGCAGGAACAACCAATAAAAGCTTTGGTCGGTTCCAATCCGGATCTGCCGCTCCTCGGCTCGAACGAGCGAGTCAATCGGGGCAGAGTCATCGCGCGAGCCGATGCGTAGCCCTGCAAGGCGAAAAGTCTTCGAAAGGCTCATCGTCACGATAGGCGGACCTTTGCCTCAGGGCCGGCTGCATCCGTAAACCGGGGCTGTGTACGCCTCCACCCTCCGTGTGCCCGGTCGCGCCGCAATCGCGCGGTTCTCATTCCTGTCGTTGTCGCGCGCATCGGCACACAATTCGCCAATGTCCTTGTCAATGTGCCGGCACCGAATATGAACTGGGAAAACTGAAAACACGGACAGCGAAGGATTGTTGAACTCTTAACGTCACTTCGAACATTAAGTTTAAGGTTGAGCCGAAAAAACTGTGAGTTAACAGGACAGGGCCCAGCCGGGCGCGTTTCACTAACATCCTGTGTATGCATCTCAAATTCTCGGCAATTTGGTAAGGTGGTCGCGTTATCGATTCTGGCAGGCTCCGGGCCGTTTAACCTAACGCATAACGTTAGTTTTCCTCAACCC
>JAFBAP010000167.1 GCA_019247695.1 Verrucomicrobiota bacterium
AAGCATCTGGCGCATCAACTCCTCGGCAAGGAGATCAAGGCATATGCTGATCTGGTCAAGGGGGGTCAGAGCTTTCTGGACTTACCGTTTCAGGAAATGATGAAACACGCCTGCCAGGATGCTGATGTGACGATGCGCCTCTATCCCGTACTCCTCGAGCAGTTGAGAGAAAGGGGTATAACAGAACAGTTTTCAGGCGACACGCTTCCGCTGGTGACGCGATTTGGAGACCTGGAGTTTGAAGGCATTTCGGTGGATCCAGGACGAATGGAGGTGATCAGGCGATCCCTGATTGCAAAAGCCACTCGTCTCAAAAGTCGTATCTTCAGAGAGATGGGCAAGGCCTTTGACCTGGATTCAGACAGGGAGCTTTGGGCGGTGTTGAGGGAAGCGCTGCTGTCGAAAGGGTACCTTGCACCCGGTAGGATCACGACGTCGATTCTGGAGCAATTGGCCATAAGCGAGCCGCTGGTGCAACCGGTCGTGGAATACAAGAGATTCCGAAGCCGGATCCTTGGGTTGGATTCAATCTCGGCTGCAGCGCGTGGTGAAAGGATCTACCCGCTTTTTAGTCAGACCAAATCTCGTGCCGGCCTTGCATCGACAGTCAGGCCAAACCTGTTTGACATGGATTCGCTGCCGGAACTTAAGTTTTGCTTCGATGGCCGCGTTCATGACTATTTCAGAGATCGAGGGCGGGCGTTGGATGCGCTGGCTCAGGTGACTCAGGATCCCATTCTGCAGGGCGTACGGGCAAGCAAGTCCAAAGTTGATCCCTTCCTGACGAAACGTCGTTTAATGCGGGATGGCGATTACGATGAGTTCCTGCTGTCGGTGGTCCTCGGACATTCTGAAGCGAAACTTAGCAGGCGATTTCTAATCGACCGTTTAAACATAGGGACGTTAATGCGCGATATAGAAAAACGGTACGAAGTCACCTTCGGTTGGTTAAGGGATTATCGGCGGGTGGCGCAAGCAAACGGCTACGCGACGGCCAATGGCAGGCGAAAGTATATTGATGACCTCAGGAGTTCAGATCTAGCTCAGTGAGAGCGAGCGCTCGAGGAGGTGGTTTGATGGCTGGTTCGTTATTGATCAAGAGGGTACACCGGGAATGCACGTTGCAGGGTTATCAATGGTCGACGCGTGTTGCACCGAATGCGAGCCAGCGACGCCGCCGCCGGAGACGAAAAAAACTAGGCATGGGCGTTGGGCGGAGCAGGACAGGCGTTTAAATAGGTCGCCTGGATAACCCAACGGGCAGGCAAAGGTCGTCAGCGCGCTCCCTTCAGGGGCAACGGAAAAAGAACACGGATCACTTTGCTTGGTGAATCCCCTCCGCCTGCTCATCTGCCAGGTTCCAAAGTTGGCTAGACTCGAGGTGACTTGCCGGTACCATTGCGTCTAGCGTCTTAAACCGACCTTTACCAGGGACCTTACCGAAAAATTTCCTTTTTGCCCATCCTGCGGATAGGCTGGGCGTTAATTGTGAGCCACTTACGCAACGAGGCCTTCAGCAGACGGGGGCCTTTCAGTTGCATCGACCAGGGCGTAGCGCCTGTGTCCAAGCGGGAAGGACTTGGGTTAGCGTAGGAGAAGGCGAGGGGACAAAAAGCTTGCTCGGCTGAATTTGGAAAGGTGATTTCTCCCACAACTTCTGCGATCTGGACCTGAAAAGTGGCTCAAAAGTGGCACATGACGGTTATTAGAGCAAGTGTAAAAACATTCGTAACCTTTTCAGGTTCAGACACCTGCCTCGCATGGATTCGAACCATGACAAAGTGATCCAGAGTCACTTGTGCTACCGTTACACCACGAGGCAATTGCGCATTGCGCGGCCGGACCGAATAGATCCCCGGAAATGACGGTATTGTCAACTGCCAAGGGGCGTGGTGACGTTGGTCCCCGGCGGCGCGTTGAACTGGTACATCGATTCCGGCACCGGCTCGCGCCGGACGTCACTGTAGCTCACCTCAACCCGCTCGCCCCGTGAGCTCACAAAAACCACGTGCTGCGGGTTCAGGTTCCGGTCCAAGGTCAGAGTCACGGACTTGACGACCTTGCGGATGGCTCCGGACTTGGGCGTCAGGACGATCTGGTAGTCGTTACCTTCCTTCGAACCCTCGACGTTGTAGTAGGTCGAGACCTGCCGGAAGTTTAACCCGGCGGTCAACGCCTGAAGGGAATCCTTGAGCATGGGCCGCTTCTCAAGGTCGTAGACTTCTTCTTCCTTAAACTTGGGGTAAAAGATGACCATCTTCCGCCCGTTGATGACGGTGGTGCTCGGGGTGTTACCGCCGATGTCCCGGCGAATCTTGTCCGGGATCGTGAACCAGATTTTGCCCTGGCTGACCACGGGCTCTTTCAGCATGGACATGTGGCGTTCCTCGCGAAAGTCGGCCTGCAACGAACTGTTCGATTCGTGCATCGTCTCGAGCCGGTTGAGGAGGTCCTGGATTTCGCCGGAGGACATGGGCGCCGCCACGGCGGCAGCGCTGCCGGCCAGAAAGGCGGATGCAATGAACGCGGATATGAATTTACGTCTCATAAATTGACTACGCCTGGAATTGCCAGACGGGCACGAAGTTGAACCATTGTTCCGGGAACTGCCGGAAGATGTCCTCGAAAGCGGCGGCAATTTCCTGGGTATTTTCCTGGAGGGTGTTTTGCGCCCTCATTTCGACGGCCGGATAGGCGTAACAACCGTACCGCCCCGGGGAGAGCGCCAGGACGAAGGCCGGAACGATGGAAGCGCCCGTGTGCTGCCAGATGGTCGCCGCCGCCGCTGAAAACATCGTTTCCCGCCCGAAAAAGCGGACCGGGACCCCGCTCCGGAGGTACGGACGATCAACCAGCATGGCCACAAGTTCATTTTTCTTCAGCGCCTGGATGATCTCCAGAAAGGCAAACTTGTCCGATCCGACCGTGATGGTCTTGATCCCGAACTTTTTTCGGAATTGCTGGCGCCAGCGGTTCAATTGTTCCGTGGGCTCTTCCAAGGTCACAACGTTGACCGGGAATCCGTCGCCGGCCAGGAGCATGCCGCCGAGTTCCCATGCGCCCAGGTGTCCGGTGATCAAAAGCGTGCCGCAGCCGCGGGCACGGGCCGCAGCCAGGGCTTCGAACCCGCGGCGTTCGGTCATCAAGGCGTTAACCCGCGGCGTTCCGCCGGCCGCACAATCGCAGAAGTCATGGAGCATCCGCACGAAGTTCCGGAAGCAGTTCCGGCAGACAAGGTCGCGCTTTATCGGGTCCGGGATGAGGGGTTCAAGGTTCTGCAGGACAGCCTGGCGCCGGGAATGGCAGAAGGCGTACCCCAAGCGGCCGGCGCCGGTGGAAAATGAACGGGTCACGACCCGCGGCATACTCCGGATGAGCCGGCTTGCCACCTCAAACCAGATCGGCGAGTACCAGGCGTTACGCGGCAACGCCGACTCGTTAACTTCAACCGGGAGGTCTGCCTGGGGTGCAATCGGGTGCATGTGACCTCTATGGCGCGAAGTTAAACAGCAGGGATTCGCCGTGCGCAAAGCGAATCTGCGCAGATTGCAAGCGCGGTCCCTGCCGGACAAAAGTTGCGCGCCAAGCGTTGTTGCCCGCGCTTGCCTGGCTCTGGGTAGAATAAAAGTAGGGAATGACCTGGTGCAGTTCAGCCCAGGTCCGGAGGGGGCCTGGCGCGTGCGAGGCCGAGCCGCTCCATCCGCCCCGGACAAAGCTGCCGGTGGCGGAGAGCCGGTCAGCGTGGACCTGAATCTGCAGAATCGAAACGCCGGACTTCGAAAACGCCAGGTCGTAATCGCCCGAGGGGCTTGTCCGAAGGATAAAGTCGCCGATAAAAGAGCGCGCGCGCGTGGCGTAACGCAACTGGCCGGTGCGGGTGGCAGCCTCGCCGCCCAGACCGGGTAGTTCACGGCCGGCCTGGCAGCCCGCCAGCAAAATCAGGGTGATCAGACTCAGGAAAAGGCCGAGGTGGTGCTTTCCTCCAATCAGTTTCTTCATTGATCGGTTTCGCAGTTTAGACGCACAATTCTCAGGTCTGTTTCACTATTTCAATCATTATGATTACCCTTTCCGGCTGCATAACCTGCTTTTCTTCGAAGGTAATACCCGCACGGAACCGGGCTCAACCCGGTAAAATGGCCGGTTTGAGGGTGAGCCCCGGCACCAGCCGGCCGGTCCTGCCCTGGAGGTAAACGAGCATGAAGAAGAACTTCATCCGCCACCGCGACGACCAACTTCGCGCCGGGTTGCCCCCCAGGGCGCTGTTGACGGTCGGCACGAGGTCGAACATTTCCTTCGGATGCAGGAAAATTTCAATGAAAGGCTGGGTGTACCAGGCTCGCACAAGCTTGAGGTAAAAATCGAACCGGCGCTGCACGGCAGTTTCATAGTTGCGAAAGGCCTCGGGGCGGCTACCCGGCTTCTCGTTCCCGAGCGCCAGGGCAAGGGCGTCCCCGGCTCTCTCGCCGGAATAGATGGCCATGTAGATCCCGTTGCTGAACACCGGGTCGATAAATCCGGCCGCATCGCCCGCAAGCAACCAGCGATCACCGGCCAACCGGGTCACCCGGTAAGAAAAATCGCTGGCGGCATAAATCGGGGTGTACCGCCGCGCGTCCCGCACCCAGGCGCTGACTTCGGGCTGGTCCCGGAGGGTTCGGTCCAGGGTCTCTTCCGGCGACAACCGCGCGGCCCGGTACCGGTCGATGCCGGTGACGATGCCGATGCTGCATTTTCCGCCCACCAGCGGGATCATCCAGATCCATCCGTCTTCGGTGCGGATCATGCGGGTAAGGGTGCCGGCCTCGCCTTCCGGGCGCCCGACGTTCTCGTAATAGGCGTAAACCGAGAATTTGCGCAGGTCCGGGTAAGGTTCGCGCAAGTGAAAACGGTGGGCGAGCAGGCTGTGGCGCCCGGAGCAATCGAGCACGTAGCGAGCCGCAACCGTTGAGCTTTCGGGACCGGGACCGGCGCCGCCGGTTCGAAGTTTGACCCCGTCCGGGTAAAATTCCACGTCCTGGACCGCGGTGCGTTCCCGGACTTCGCACCCGAGTTCCCGCGCGTGATCGAGCAGGACCTGATCGAACTTCGCCCGTTCAACCTGGTAAGACGTCTTCCATTTCGGCCGGAGCCCGTTGCGGAACAGGAACCGGAAACGTGTGCCGCACGCTGAGCAGATTTCCCCGCCGTATTTGATCAGGAAACCGCCCTGATCAAGCTTGGGTTTGACGCCGATCCGCGCGAGCGTTTCGCAGCTGGCCGGGACCATTGACTCGCCGACGCGAAACCGCGGGAACGCCTCCTTTTCAAGAATGATGACGGAGCGCCCGGCCTGCGCAAGGATCGACCCGGCGACGCTGCCGGCGGGGCCGCCCCCGATGATCGCGACGTCAAAAGTGGCCTGCATGGATGTCAACTGGTCAAACCCCAAAATAACCCCGGTGTTCCGGTCGAGCTTTGGTTTCCGCCCGGATTCAGGATTTATTTTTTTTAATCCGAGGTATGCAGGCTAGGCAAGTGTACGGTTGGCGGCGGCGAGGAAGGGCGGCAAATCGTCCACGAGCCGGCCGAACAACTCAAAATCGACTTGCTGCTGGCCGTCGCTGAGGGCTTCGGCGGGGCGCGGGTGAACCTCGATGAGTAAGCCGTCCGCCCCCATGGCCACAGCGCCCCGGCACAGAATCGCGACAAGATCGGCGCGGCCGCACCCCTGGCTCGGGTCCACGATGACCGGGAGATGCGATTCCTTTTTCGCGATGGCGACGGCCGAGAGGTCGAGGGTGTTACGGGTGTAGGTCTCGAAGGTGCGGATGCCGCGTTCGCACAGCAACACGTTCGGGTTGCCGTTGGCCAGCAGGTATTCCGCGGCGAGAAGCCATTCCTCAATCCGTTCACTCATGCCGCGTTTCAACAGCACGGGTTTGCGCGAGCGGGCGCATTCGATCAGGAGTTGGTAATTCTGGGCATTCCGGGCGCCGATTTGCAGGATATCCGCCGTATCGCCGACGAGTTCGACGTCACGCTCGCTCAGAACCTCGGTGATGATCTTCAATCCGGTTTCCCGGCGTGCGAGGTCGAGGAGGCGAAGACCTTCTTTGCCCAAACCCTGAAATTCATAAGGCGAAGTACGGGGTTTGTACGCCCCGCCCCGGAGGATCTGTGCCCCGCGCGCCTTGACCGCCCGGGCCGTGGTCAAGAGCTGCTCCTCCGATTCGACGCTGCAGGGGCCGGCCATCAGGGCGAAATGCCCATTGCCGATCCGCACCCCGCCGACGTCAACGACGGTATCGCCGTCCTGCGATTCGCGGCTGGCAAGTTTATAGCGTTTCTGGACGGGCATGACCCGTTCGACCTGGGGCAGAACAATCAGCGATTCGAGGGTGTGATGCGTACGCTCGTCACCGATGGCGGCCACGACGGTTTGGAGTTCGCCGTAAATGGGGTGGGGTTTGTACCCCAGTTTGGCTACTTCGTCGATGACCTCTTCGATCTGGTCCTTCGGCGTCTTAGGCTTAAGAATAACGATCATGGGTGGAGGGTGCTCTTAGCACAGATCGGGGCGAGTAACCAGTAACTGGTGACGGGTAACGGGTAGCGGGTGGGCTCCGGGGTTCGGCGGACGCGGCACCGCAACGCCGAACTCCGAGCCACGGACACGACCCGGCACCAGTTAGCGGTTACGAGCTGCCGGTTACCCGCCACTTTATTCCCGCCCGTTGTCTTTTCGCCGATCTCGTCTAACAGTCCGGGCGTGCAAGATTTTACTGCGGGCGGCATTAGTGCCCTGCGCTCGTCGTTTTCGTCATCGGGAAATCCGGAATTCGATCGTCGCATCCAGGAGTTGGTCCGGGATTGGGGGGTGCACGAGTCACCGGAATTGATCGCGGAAATGATCGTCACGGCATTACGGATGGGTAGCGACGCCGTGCCGGTCGCGGACCTTAAAATGATCAACCGTTCCCTCAAAGAGCTGCGCCAGGCCGCACGCACCTTCGCCCCGTACTCCGGGATCCGGAAGGTGGCGGTATTCGGTTCTGCGCGGACCCCCGCCACCGCGCCGGAGGCGCTTGCCGCGGAAGCGTTCGCGGCCCAAATGCGGGATCACGGATTTATGATCATCACCGGGGGCGGGGATGGGATTATGGGGGCTGCCCAGCGAGGCGCCGGACGCGAGCACAGCTTCGGCTTGAACATCCGGCTGCCTTTCGAGCAGAGAGCCAATGAGATTATCGAGGGTGATCCGAAGCTCGTTAATTTCAATTATTTCTTTACCCGCAAGGTCAACTTCGTGAAGGAGACGCACGGGATTGCGCTTTTCCCGGGCGGCTTCGGCACGATGGATGAGGGATTTGAGATTCTCACCCTGATGCAGACCGGCAAGGCTCGCATCATCCCGCTCGTGCTGGTCGATATTCCGGGCGGAACTTACTGGCGCACCTGGGTCCGATTTCTGGAAGAGCATTTCCTGGCCCAACGCCTGATCTCGCCCGAGGACTTTAATTTCTTCCGGATGTTCGACCGGGTGGAAGACGCAGTCGACGAGATCGCGAATTTTTACCGGAACTTTCATTCTTACCGTTGGGTAGGCAGAAGCGAGTTGGTCATTCGCCTGCACCAACCGATAGAGCGCGACGCGGTCGAAGGCATTAACGGCAAATTCCGCGACGGTTTTCTGGCCCAGCCGCTCAGGGCCAGCGGACCGCTTGAGGAGGAAAAGAACGAGCCCGAGATTTACCGTTTACCTCGGCTGATCTGCCGGCCGTACCGCCGAAATTTCGGACGGATGCGCGCCCTGATCGATGAGATCAACCGGGCTGAGGCGGCCAAAACGGAGTAGGTCGGGTGTCGGGTGCGATCGTTGGGAAGAGTCGCCGATGTCAAGTCTGTAACTCGTCTTCCCGCCGTGTTCGCCGTGGCTCGCCGTGTTCGCCGTGTGAACTCTTACGTTGTGCCCGCCAAATCGCCGTGCCCGCCGTGTGACCGTGTGAACTCTTACGTTGTGCCCGCCACACCCGCTGCGGCCGCCGTTCAGGCCGGTTTGCGGCCGGTCTGCTGCAGGATGTAATCGTGGATACTGTTGACGCTGGCGAGGGCCACCCGGGCAACTTCCGAGTTCGGTACGCCGACGCCGAAGGTCTTTTCCATGCTGACAACGAGTTGGAGCGCATCGATGGAATCGAGCCCGAGGCCGTCGACACCAAATAAAGGTAGATCGTTTTCGATCTCCTCCTTCGGCACGCGGAGCATCAGGTTCGTGATGAGCATATCTTTGATTTGCTCCTTTAGCTCTTGAGACGACATAAATCAGGGACGGAAAAAAGAACGATAGATTTCGCGGTTTCGGCGGTTAATCAAGCTTTAATTTCGATCCCGGCCGGGGAGTTGTAACCTAGGGGCATGGGTGCAAGCCAACGAGAGCGCATTGATAAGATGCTGGTTGCCCGGGGCTTCTTCCCGTCACGAGAACAGGCCCAGCGTGCGTTGATGGCCGGGCAGGTGCTGGTCGGGGAGCGGGTCGTCGACAAGCCGGGCAGCCTGGTGCCGGCGGATGCCGAGATCCGGGTCACGGGCATGGAGCGGTTTGTCGGCCGGGGCGGATACAAGCTGGAAGCGGCTCTTGAGCATTTTAAAATTAGTCCGGCCGGATGGCGCTGCCTGGACGTGGGCGCCTCGACGGGCGGGTTCACGGATTGCCTCCTGCAACGGGGCGCCGCGCAGGTCACGGCCCTGGATGTGGGGCATAACCAGATTGCTTACCGGCTGCGAACCGATCCTCGGGTTTTGGTGCATGAGGGCATCAACGCGCGCTACCTGGACCCGGCCCGGATCGGTGCGCCATTCGAGTTGATTGTGGTGGACGTTTCTTTTATCTCGCTCACCCTGGTGTTGCACCCTATTTTTGGCTGCCTTGCACCGGGAGGACTCGTGATCGTACTTATCAAACCACAGTTTGAACTCGACCCGAACAAGGTGGTGAAGGGAGGGGTGGTGCGGGACTCAACGTTTCACGATGAAGCGGTCGACAAAGTGTACCGTTTCGTTACGGGATCGCTCCGGCGCGAATGGCGCGGCTTCGTCGAGTCCCCGATTCGGGGCGCGAAAGGTAACCGGGAGTTTCTGGCATGTCTTCGGTGACGATCGGCATCTACGCACATTGGCGGAAACCGGGCGCGGAGGTGCCGTTGCGCTCGCTGACGGCGGCGATTGAAGTCGAAGGCATGCGTGCGCTGGTGGAGGAAAACGCGGCGCGTTTGATCCCGGTGCAGGGCCATGCGCTGACGGAAATGGCCGAACAATGCGATGTCCTGATCGCGCTTGGAGGCGACGGCACGCTTTTACGCCTGATTCGCGACCTGCACGGCTCTGTGCGCCCGATCATGGGGATCAATTTCGGCACGCTGGGCTTTCTTACGTCCTTCGCCGGCCCGGAATTCGAGGAAGCGGTTCGCGCCTTGCGGGACCGGACGTACCGGGTGGATGAGCGAACGATGCTGACCGCGCGGTTGATACGCGACGGCAGGGTGATCTGCGAACAGACCGGTCTAAACGACGTGGTGGTGACCCGGGGTGAACGCTCGCGCCTGGTGCGGGCGGAAGTGTACATCGAAGGCAACCTGCTGACCGAGTTCAATGCGGACGGCTTGGTTGTGGCGACTTCGACGGGATCAACGGCTTATTCGCTTTCTGCGGGCGGCCCGATTGTCATGCCCGAGTCAGGCGTGCTGCTGGTAACGCCGATTTGCCCGCACGTGCTCACCAATCGTTCGGTGGTGGTGTCCAACCGGTCGACCCTGACGATCCGGCCGCGGCCAGGGCAAGGACCGCTGTTGCTGACCATCGACGGACACGAGTCCGAACAGGTGCTCCCTGGCGATCATGTCCGGATCGCCACAGCCGATCGCAGGATCCCGTTGTTATTTCCGCGCCACCTCACTTTTGCCGAGATCCTTCGGCGGAAACTGCGCTGGAGCGGCACAAGCATATGATATGATGCGTTTCAGGGCAGCGCTCGAATCCACGCAAATCGTTCTCGACCTTGAGGCCGCAACTCTCGTCGAGGCCATTCGCAAACTTGCGGAAACGCTCCGTGCCGATCCGCGGGTGGGTTCCTGGCGGGAATTGGTGGGGGTCTGGGAGGGAAAGGGGGGCGAGCACGTCATCCCGATCCGAACCGGGGTGGCATTCATCCATGTGCGGACCAAAGCGGTTTCGGATCTCGTGATGAGTTTTGCGCGGTTGCACACGCCGGTGAGGGATCATGACGAACTGATCCATTTCATCGTTTTGATGGCCATCCCTCTCGCCGTCGATGCCCGGTACGCCCGGTTAGTGGGCACGCTGATGCGGGTGCTGCGCAACGAGCGGTTCTGCGAAGCTTTTTACGACGCGAAACGTCCGGAGGACGTCCTGGCGGTCCTGGAGCGCGCCGAGGTATCGCTTGCCTCCTGAGGAAGGTCATTTGCGCCGCAGGGAGCAACTTCGCAGATTCCTTTCATTAATGTAATGTTCGTGCAAGCAATCGGTCAGCCGTGCGAGGCACGTTAGCCCTCATAAGACAGAACGCAGGAGTTGAACGCACCTATGAAAATTTCGTTTCCTAAACACACGCGGCGGCGCTGGTACCTTCTCACCGGAGTCGCCATGCTGGCCGGGACGGCGCTGGCTCTCAATGAACCAAGCCAGACCGGCGGTCCGGCGGAAAACCCGAAACTGACGTTAAAGGTGGACGAAGCGCCCCTGGTGCGCGACGCAACCAACAGTTGCGCACCCGTGGTTGAGAAGGTGAGCCCGAGCGTCGTCCGGATCGCGGTGACCGCGGAGGGCCCCTCGGGCCAGATGAGTGAGTCGGAGCTCGACTTTTTCCGGCGGTTTTTCGGCGGACGCGGGCCTTTCTCCCGGGGAATGCCGGGTGGCGAGCATGAGCACGCGCTGGGTTCGGGGGTGATCGTGTCGGGCGACGGCTACGTCGTGACCAATAATCACGTCGTCCAGAACGCGCGCGACATCGAGGTCTCACTCAACGACGGCCGGACCCTGGCTGCCAAGGTCATCGGCACGGACCCGCAAACCGACGTTGCCCTGATCAAGATCAACGCGCAAAACCTTCCGTTCCTGACGCTGGCCGACAGCGACAAAATTCAGGTCGGCGACATGGTTTTGGCGGTCGGCAACCCTTTTGGCATTGGCCAGACCGTGACCCGAGGGATTGTCAGCGCCAAGAACCGGGCGACGTCCGGCGAAGGTGACGAAGATTTCATTCAGACCGACGCCGCGATCAATCCGGGCAATTCCGGGGGCGCACTGGTGGACACGGAAGGCCGGTTGGTGGGAATCAACTCTGCGATTCTCTCCCGGAGCGGGGGCAACCAAGGGATCGGCTTTGCCGTGCCCAGCAACCTTGTGCGGTGGGTTGCGGACGGCATCATCAAGAACGGCCGGGTTCAGCGCGGCCTGCTGGGGGTGTCGGTCCAGGATCTGACGCCCGAACTGGCCCAGGCCCTGAAGATCAATCGGACCGGGGGCGCACTGGTTGCAGATACCGCGCCGGGCAGCCCGGCGGAAGCGGCCGGCATTAAGAACGGCGATGTGATTTTGAAATTCGGCAACAGACCGATCGAAACGGCGAACCAGTTGAAGCTGCAGGTCGCGGAAACGCCTCCCGGCACCACGATCCCGGTTCAGATCGACCGCAACGGTGAGACCAAGGATCTGAACGTCACGATCAAGGAGCGAACCGGCGACCGGCTCGCCAGGAACAATAATGGCCAGGCGCCGGGCGAAAAACAGAACGACACGCTTAACGGCGTGGCGGTGGCCAACCTGGACAATCAAACCCGGACCGAGTTGCGAATTCCAGCCGGGGTCCAAGGTGCGTTAATCACTGAAGTCGACCAGAATTCGCCGGCTTACGATGCGGGGCTGCGCGCCGGCGACGTAATCACCGAAATCAATCATCAACCGGTCCGAAACGCGGACGATGCGGTTAACCTGACGCAAAAGCCGGCGGGCGGCCAGACGCTGGTCAAGGTGTGGAGCCACGGTGGAAGCCGGTACGTCGCGGTTAATGAAGGCGGCGAGAGTTAACAGTTAACGGAAGGTAAGCGCCGGGTGCCGGGCGGCAATCGACGCGCGGGGGCATGGCGGGGGCAGCACGCGTCAGGCGTGCTGCCCTTTTTGTCCCGGAGAAGGCGGCCGTCCGAACTGCCGGCGGCCTGTCGTTCGTACTCTCGCTGAGAAGATGCGCCGGCGTCGACGCTTTCGTCTGCCCGTCCATGTGTAGGTATGAATGTCGCTGCGTAGGGATCACCCGTAGATTATCATTCGACGATCCGTATGCGCGCCCTGGTGGTTGAGGATGATCCCAAGATAGCTTCCTTTGTGGTCAAAGGCCTTAAGCAAAACGGGTTTGCGGTCGACCACGCCGGTGATGGCGACCTCGCCCTGGCGCTCGCTTCGAATGTTAATTATGACGTGGCGGTTCTGGACCTGATGATCCCTGAGCTTGACGGTCTGTCCTTGCTGCGCCGGATGCGGCAGCAGAAGATCCGCACGCCGGTGCTGATCCTGAGTGCGCGGGCCAACGTCGACGACCGGGTGCTGGGCCTGCAGTCAGGCGGCGACGACTATGTGACCAAGCCGTTTGCGTTTTCTGAGCTGCTCGCCCGCGTGCAGGCCCTGATCCGCCGGGCAAGCCAAACTGCGGAACCGACTACCCTCGCCTGCGCGGATCTCAGTCTGAACCTTCTGACGCGCGAGGTCAGGCGCGGAGAGGAAGTCATCGAGTTGCACCCGCGTGAGTTTGCGCTCCTGGAATTCCTTTTACGCAACGCCAATCGTCCCGTCACCAAGACGATGATTCTGGAGCACATCTGGGATTTTCACTTCGACCCGCAAACAAACGTGGTCGACGTTCTGGTGCACCGCCTTCGCGCCAGGATCGATAAGCAGTTCGACCGCAAACTCATCCACACCGTGCGCGGTGTCGGCTATGTTCTTAAGGCAGATCAAAAGCCTGTGGCATAGTTTTCCGGTTCGCCTCAGCTGCTGGTACGTGGCCACCTTCACGGTGAGCACCGCCCTGCTTTTCGCGTTGTTGTACGTGCTGCTGACTTCATTCTTTGAACGCAGCGAACGAGCGATTATCCAGGCCCGGCTCAATGAGTGCGCCGCCATCTATGAAAACAAGGGGCTGGCGGCCCTGCGTCAGACCGTCAACGAAACGGAATTCACGAGCAGCGACGGCCCTTTCTTCGTCCGGGTCACCGGTCCGCTCGGCAGCGTCCTCTTCGTCGCGGCGCCCGAAGAATGGATGCGCCAGAATGCCCGGCAGCTCGACACCGGGCACGGGCCTCCGACCGGATGGTTCCGGCTGCCCAAGGACCAACGCAGCGATTTCATGCTCGGGTCGATGCAGCTTCGGGACGGATCGATTTTGCAGGTGGGCCGCAGCACGAACCGGACGGTCGCGCTGGTTGGACCCTTCATCTGGTCGTTTCTGCTGGCGATGGTCCCCACGCTCCTCCTCGGGATTGTCGGCGGAGCGGTTTTCGCCTACCGGGCGACCGCCCCGATCCGGCAAGTGTTGCGAACGGCTCGAAACATTGTCAACACCGGCAACCTGGGCGAACGGGTGCCGGAAAGCCAGGCGCAAAGTGAACTGGCCGAACTGGCGCGCCAGTTTAACCGGGTGCTCGAAAAGAACCAAAGCCTGATTCGCGGGATGCGTGAAGCGCTTGACGACGTGGCTCATGACCTGCGAACCCCGCTGACCCGGCTGCGCGGTTCGGCTGAGCTTGCCCTCAGCCAGGATTCCGCCGAGGGGGTAAGGGAGGCGCTGGCCGATTGCGTCGAGGAGTCGGATCGCGTGCTGACGATGCTCAACGCCCTGATGGACGTAACGGAGGCCGAGCACGGCATGATGCGGCTGCAACTGCAACGGACGTCGATTTCCGGCCTGCTCGAAGGGGTACTGGAAGTCTACCGGTTCCTCGCCGAAGAAAAGGAGATTCAGCTCACGTCGGCCCTGGCCGGTGCCGCTTACGCGGAGGTTGATCCGAACCGGATCCGGCAGGCCCTGGCCAACCTGGTGGATAACAGCGTGAAATACACGCCCCACGGCGGTCACGTTCACGTCAGCGTCTCAACGGCAGACGGGCACGTCCGGGTGACCGTGACGGATGACGGCATCGGAATTCCCGCCCAGGACCAACCGCGGATCTGGGCTCGCCTGTTCCGGGGCGACAAGAGCCGGATGCAGCGCGGGCTGGGCCTCGGGCTGAGCCTGGTCAAGGCGGTGGTCGAAGCGCATCATGGCCAAGTCGGGGTCAAGAGCGTAGAGGGGCACGGTTCAGAGTTTACGGTCGTGCTGCCGGCGGAGAATGCCACCAGCAGAAAAATGCCACAAATGACAGAGCTTGGTTCGCGGCCTTATACCCTTTAGACAGTTACCTCGGCAGAACTTCGGCGAAAGGGGGATGCTGCCGGATGCTCCGCACGGCGTTGCATCGGTCGCAACCTTCCGGGTGTCGAACTCCCCCCGAATGGCACAAGGTAAGAAACCTGGGTCACCCCGGGAATCGGGGTTTGCCGTTTGCGGCATTTTCCGCCTGTTGCATCCGGTTCAGGGCTGCCGGCGGGGTCAGTCGTTTGTGGCATCCGTCGCATTTTTCGGCTTGTGGCATTTTGGGGCAACCTGACAAATAGCTTCGATATGCCAACGGCTTCGTCCCGCGACACCATTCCGTACCGGCTGGCCGCAATTGATCTCGACGGCACCCTCCTGGGTCCAAACAAGCAAATCGGCCCCGAAAACCTGGCTGCCGTTCAGCGGTTGCAGCGTGCAGGCGTGCACGTCATCGTCGCCTCCGGCCGCCGGCATCAGAACAGTATCCGCTTCCAGCGCCAGCTTGGGTTGCACGGCCCGATCATCGCCTGCCAGGGCGGTCTCATTCGCGACGGTGAAACCGGGGAAATCATCGAGGCGCACCTGGTGGAACCCGAATCGGCTGCAGAACTGGTCGGTCTCGGTGAGGCGAAGGGCGTAGACGTCATTTACTATCACATTGACCACCTCTACGTCGGGCCGCTCGCAAACGAGTTCCGCAGGCTGTACGAGCGGCGGGTGGGGGAACAAACCGAGGTCATCGGGGATCTTAAAATATTGGAGGGACGGGACGCGCTGAAGATTGTGTGGTACGGGCCGTCCGACGCGTTGGCCGGCTGGCGCGATGAGTTGACGAAGCGCTTTGCAGGACGCGTCGACGTGCTCTCGACCGAACAGGAAAACCTGGAGTTTATGCCGCCGGGCGTGAACAAGGCGAGCGCAGTCGCGAAAATCGCTGAGCAGCTTGGAATTCCCTCCGTTCAGGTAATGACGTTTGGTGACGGAGAAAATGACGTCTCGATGCTCAAGTGGGCCGGTATGGGTGTGGCCATGGGGCACGGAAATGCCGTCGCCAAGGCGGCCGCTGAATTTGTTTCCCCGCCCGGTCCCGCCGAGAGCGATTTTGCACGGGCCGTGGACGCGATCTTTGCGCGCTTTGCCGGGTGAACTTCACCGTTTGGCATCGGCAGGATCTGCCTGGAAAGAGCGTTCTTTATTTCGGAACGCATTTTTGGCAAAACGATATTCTCTACCCGCTCACAGATGTCATGAACGAGTTTCAAGTTCCAAACGCACCGCAATGTTACCTGGAGGACATCGGCGAGTACCGCTTTGCGGACGACGGTTTGTACCCGAACAATCGACGATGGCCGCTGCTGCATTACCACCTTGCCCTGGCGGCTGCCGGCGGTCTGGAATCCGCGCGGGCGTGCCAGGGGCTGTTCGAGCGAAACGGATGGTCGAATGGGTGGATCGACGGCGTGTACTCCTTCCACCATTATCACTCAAATACGCACGAAGTCTTGGGGGTCGTCCAAGGGACGGCCGAGGTTTTCTTCGGAGGGCCGCGCGGGCAGATCGTGTCGTTGTACCGGGGCGATGTCGTCGTCATCCCTGCCGGGGTGGCGCATAAACGCATGGACGCCTCACCTAACTTCATCGTCGTCGGGGCGTACCCGGACGGTCGTGACTTCGACATTAATCATGGGACTCGTGAGGAGCACGATCGGGCGCTCGCCCGGATCGAAGCGGTGCCTCGTCCGGCCACGGACCCGGTATTCGGTCCCGGGGGACCGCTGCTTCGCAAATGGTTGCCGTGATGTTTACCTTCCTTTTCAAACCTGACCATCCGGCCGACCCGCGCAGCCGCCCCGGCAAAGTCCGGAACATCCGTGGCATCGTTTTTCAAAGCGACAATCTGAGCGTGCTCGGTAACTGGATCATCCGACCGATCGAAATGCTCGACCGCCGCCTGGCCGGCTTAGGGAAAAATCCATTCGGGCCGCCCTTGGCGATTCACTCCGGGGTCCTCGTCGAAATGGACGATGGGCGGCAATATGTGGCGGAACAGCTTTTCGGCACCCCGGCGGAAGATTTCACGGACGCACTGAACTGGACTCCCGTTAAGAAGTTTCGCGAACGCGATCACCGGGGTTGGGACGTGACCGTTCCCGCCACCGCGTTCCGCAACATCGACCGGAAAGCCATTTCCGAAGCGATCACTTTCCTTAACCAGGTAAAGGGCAAACCATTCTTCGGCGAGGACTGTACCACCTTCGTCGAGCGCGTGTTCAATAAGCGCCGGATATTCGCCGACAGCCCTTCCGCCAGGTTGTTAGGCTTCGGCGTCAGGGTGGGCGATCCCGCGTTGCCGCTGCTGCGCCCGGACGCCGTTCTCGACCCCAAAGCCGAATTCCTGCTCCGGGCTACCAACCTTCGCAAATTGCCGGACCCGACTACCGGCTGGAATGCGCCTAACTGGCGTCGAGCCCTCCGGATATTTGTTCGTGTCGTGGCATCGGCAGGGTTATGGATGGGCGTCTGGGCCATATTCCACCGGAGCTACCACCTATTTGCAGGCAGATTCAAAAAGGACGCCGGACGGTAACGAAACGCCTTCCCAGGATTTTATCCGACTGCCATTTAGTTAAGGATACAAGGCCGGGTATTGCGTTGGTCTCGCAGGAACGGCTGATCGCAGGCAGGTGCTTTAGTGCATGTGCGGGCGTTCCCCCGGGGTTGAGATTCCCTGCCAGCTTTACACCTATCAGACCGTATAAACGGTCTTGGCCCAACGGGCCGAGAGACGGTTTGATGGCCTGAAGGGCCAAAGGAAC
>JAFBAP010000168.1 GCA_019247695.1 Verrucomicrobiota bacterium
TTCAACCGCCACGTAAAAGGGGAGCGTGGTTTCCGCCGCGCCCAGGGCGAAGTTAAACGCGGCAACGTTTTCGCGGCCGGCAAACCGGGCCTCGAGCTTCCGGTATGCCTCGGGAAACGGCTCAAAGGCGAAAACGCGATACCCCGCGTCCGCGGTCACCTGCGTGTATTCGCCCTCATTTGCGCCGACATCCAGCAACACCCGGTTCGGTAAAAAGTTATACAGAAACGCAGCCAGGTAGTACTCGGGTTCGCTGTGGGCGAAGCGATCCTCGAACCGGCGCGCGGCTAAGTTGGCGGGCATATCGGCGACCTGCAGCCCCCCGCTTAGCGTCCGGACGTGCAGCCGTTCGACGGCTTCCAGCAGTTTGAGCAACTCATCATCCGCCCGCCGTGCGCGTGCGTGCACGCTGTCGAGCATGTCGTAAACTTTCAGGAGTTGCTGTTTAAGTTCGTCGATTTGCCCTTGGAGCCGGTAAATACCCGCCTCCACCGGCGGGATTCTCTCGGTGTAACCGATGACCCGGTCGAGCTTGTTGCGGACGTCGTCGATCGCCAGAGCCTGCTGAGCGAGGGAGGTGATTCGGTTCCTGAAACTGTCTTGCATATGGCAAACCGGCCCTGGTGACGTTACGCGGTCACGGGATCGTGCAACGCGGCAAATAAATTCTCGTAACGCTCATCAGCCGGTTGCCCTTTCACGACCGATCGCCAAACCCAGTCCGACACGCCTTCGGAAGCAAAAACCGGAGTCAGCCGCGCGGCGTTAGCCCGGGTGATCGTGGCGCGAGAAGGGTCGGTAAGTTCACCCACGGCCCGGCGGAATGCCTCCGGCTTATAGGGTACCGCCGTACCGAGCCGGAGCCTGGTCACGAACCGCCCGGCGGCGGTCTCCGGATCGCCGAGCACAAGCAAGGGCAGGTGTGCGGCAGTCAGTAGGTAGATCAGGCGGGACGGCAGACTCGCACGGAACAGCCAGTCGTGTTCCAGGCCCCCGGTCAGGGTGCCGCTGGGCATGACCGCATAGTCGAAGCGGCGCAGCTCGGCTACCAGCGGTTCATCCGTCAGGTTGGGGTGCAAGGTAATCCCTTCCGTTGCAAGCTCCGTTTCCTCCAATTGAATGAAAGGTTTGCCGGCGTTGCCGAACCAATCGACCTTCAGGCCCGAGCTCCTGATCACTGCCCGCAGCTGCTGCAGGATTTCCAAGCTCCAGACGTTCCCGATGATCACGCCCCGCGGCGGCCGGTTTGCCGGCCCTTGAAAATCGGCCGGAGCAAACAGCCGTGCGCTGTTGACGGGCGGAATGATCCAGAAATCTTTTCCGTATTTCTCCCGGTAACCGGTGCGCAGCACGTCTGAAATCGCGAAGCAAAGGTTCGACCGGTTGAGCAACTTTCCCATCAGCTCGTCAGGAATGCCCTGCACAAACAGGTTCTGGTCATCCATGACGTAGGTGACCAGGGGTGCGCCGGTCAGGTCCGCAGCGGCAAGCGCCGAGAGCGCGTCATCGGGGTAAAAAGGAACGCAAAAAATCCGGTTGATCCGGTGTCCCTGCAGCCGCGCGCCAACCCGCTCCCTGGCTCCCGCAAGGTCGTGATCGGGATGCGGGAGGTGATGCGTCGCCGTACCGAAGCAGTCCCCCTCGAAATAGTTGCGGGAATAAAACACCAGCAGCTCGGGCGTACCGGCAAAGATTTTCGCCAGCAAGGCCCCTACGCCCTGGCGATTGCAGATTTCCGCATGGGTGATGACCAAGGTCCCGTCCCGCAGCTTCGGCGCGTGCAGTTCCGCCGCTGAGCGATCCTCCGGAGACAGGGGCTCAGCCGGCGGGATCACGGGGCGCCGGCGCCCCCAGCGCTTCAGGAAATCGAAGTTCATTTAAAATCTCTCCAGCTCGCACGGCAGTTGCGCCATCCCGTAAAACGGCCTGACTTCGTCCGGCACCGGGTCATAAACCTGGATCGGCCCGACCCCTTCAACCACGTCGAAGTAGACGCCCATGTTCGGCCGGTCAGACGCCTGTTTGCCGGTTTCCAGGGTAAAGGTGTAGTGGCCGGGATCGACCGAAAATTTTATCCTGAACCTGATCCCGAGTTCATCACCGGCGTGCAGTTCGCCGAACTGCTGGCGCAACGAGCTGTTGCAGGTACAAAACACGGTGTTGCCGAGCCGGTCGATCAGGCGCAGCGCCACCTCGGGGTCATTGATCCCTTCATTCATGCGCACGATCATGGACAGGTAACCCTCGTCGCACATCGCGATCGTGGCCAGCGGCCGGCCCGCCTGGTCCGTAAATGCCGCCGCTTGCAATTCCAGCCGCCTCTCGCCGTGCCGCGTCTTCGCCGTGTGCAGGATGTTTCCGGCCAGGATGGCGTCGCGCGATTCCCGGGTTACCACTCGCCGGCTTCGCCCGTGTTTCGGTTCCGGCCGGGAAAGGTCGACCATCGGCTGGGAGGTATCGGCGTCTCTCTGATTCTCCTCTGACAAACAGTAGGCCTGTCGCATGTACTTGTGCGCGCACTGTTCCGCCGGCCCTTCAAAGGTGACGTGGCCCTGGTCCAGGATGATCCCCCGGTCGCAAAGGTTCTGTAGGGCGACGTGGTCGTGGGACACAAAAAGGAACGTCACCCCGCGCTCCATGATCTCGCGGATCTTCCGGTAACACTTTTGCTGGAAGAAGACGTCG
>JAFBAP010000169.1 GCA_019247695.1 Verrucomicrobiota bacterium
CTGCTCGATGCCCATCGAGGTGACACTCTGCCTTAGGCCCAACGGGCCGGCAGAGCTTAGCCCAGGGTGGAACCCTATTGCCATTTAGTTAAGGAGGCTTTCTGACCCGCAATGAGCCCGTCGCCTCGGCCTTGGCGTGGTTGGTACTTGCGGGTTAGCGCGGCAAACAAACGCGTTTGCACAGCCATCATCGTACGCCTCGCGCCCGGCGCGCGATCATCGTACCCCCGCAGGTGCAACAAACCGTGCAGGAGATAAAGTTTCAGTTCGCCAGCCAGGCTCGTCCCGTGCTCGGCCGCCTGGCGCTCGGCGGTGTCCACGCTTATGACGATTTCACCGTGTTGAAACGTGATCACGTCGGTCGGCGTGCTGAGCCGCATAAAGTCGTGGTGGAGTTCGCAGATCCTGCGATCCGAGACCAGCACCACGCCGATTTCGTCCGGGAGATCGGCGCCTGGGACAGTCAGCACCTGTACCAGGGCACGGCAGGCGAACTGCTGCAGGTCGTCCCGCTCAAGCCGTAGTCGCCGCTGGCGGTTGCTGACCAGAATTGCAGGGAGACCTTCCGGCACGGCGTCTTCGGGGGTCGCAGGACCTCGCACCCTTCAGCTTAAGCGGCGGAAGCGGGCGGCAGGTGCCGTAAGCGCCGGCTGTCCTGATCGTTTTTATCCTCGTCCTTCGGGTATTTGATCCGCGTGTGCAGCATGTTCTGCAGGGTGAAACGGAAAGTCTCGGCGATCTGGCGCAACTCGCGCAGGGTCAGGTCGCATTCGTCCAGCTGACTTTCGGCAACCCGCTTGCTGATGATGTCGTTCACCAGTTGCTCGATTTTTTGCGGGGTAGGCTTCTCCAGGCTTCGGGAAGCGCTCTCGACCGCGTCGGCAAGGCTGATGATTCCGCTTTCCTTGAACTGCGGCTTCGGTCCGCTGTAACGGAAACTCTCTTCCCGGACCTCCGGGATGTCCTCTTCCCGGATGTTCATGATCTTGCCGCCTTCACGGGCGTCCTGCTGCTGTTGCAGGGCTCGCTTGTAGAAATAGGCTACCAGCGAGGTGCCGTGGTGCTGCTGGATAACGTCGATGATGCGG
The DNA here is from genome assembly GCA_019247695.1 of Verrucomicrobiota bacterium. Lineage (NCBI taxonomy): Bacteria > Pseudomonadati > Verrucomicrobiota > Verrucomicrobiota bacterium. Next base: position 1,089 of record JAFBAP010000169.1, read on the forward strand.
GCATTCAGCCCGTATTTCAACGCGAGGTCCACACCCTCCTTCACGTGGGCGATGATGATGAGCGCGCTCATCGTCGGCGCGAGGTCATCGTGCGGATTATCTTCCCCGACGATGTTTTCCGAGAAGTAATTGGGTTTAACCAGCTTGCCGATGTCGTGAAAGTAGGCGCACGCACGGCACATGGTTCCGTTCGCGCCGATGCGATTAGCCGCAACCTCCGCCAGGTCCGCCACGACGTCGCTGTGGTGCCAGGTCCCCGGCGCCTCCAGGCTCAAGCGCAACAGGAGCGGGTGGTTACGATCCGCGATTTCCAGCCACGACATATCGGTCGTGATCTGGAAGAGCGCCTCCAACATGGGCAGCGCGCCACCCACCACCATGCCGGAGATCACGCCGGACAAGATCGCCGTCATGGATTGTTTGAGGAACAACGCCCAATCCGATACCCCGGTGGGCAGCCACGGTACGGTGATAATGCCGAACGACATGCCCAAGACCCAGGTGGCCAGACCGACGTAAACGCCGGCCCGGATCAGCCGGCTGCGCCGCCGGACCTGGATGGTTGCAAACACCGCGATAAAACCGGTGATAAGGCTGGTGATCAGCAGGACCGGGTCAATGCCGCGGAAAAGGATGGAGGTCCAGAGGCTGACAAAGATCGCCCCGTAAATGCCATGGTTTTTCCCAAGCAAAATGGAAAGCACCAGCGGCGCCAGCGCAAACGGGATCAGCAAGGTCCCAAACTCGCGCGACACCCCGTCCGGCTGCTCCGACAAAACCATGACCAACTTCGCGGTCGCGAGGTGAAACAAAATGACGCCAAACACCAGGCCGATCCGCGAATTCCGGCGGAACGTGTCCGGATGATTGATCCAGAGCTGCTCTACCGCCGTGGCCAGGATCAACAGGCCAATGAGAAAATATTTCGCCGGGTCCGGATAATCCCCGGAAAAGATCAGAAGAGCCAGAACGGCGCTGAAGGCGCCAAAGATGCCGATCTTGACCCGGAAATCCGAATCCAAACGGCGCATCCATTCTTTCTGCGTTGGTTTGCGCCGTTGCTTACTGCAAGCGAAGCCCCGCTTGACCAGACGCTTGCGATTCAGAGAACCGAACATACGAGTAAATGCAAGTGAGAGACGATCAGCCATGGCGCTTAGGGGCCCGTTCCGTACCTTCCCGGTGGCGCTTGTAGGCCTGAATGATGGATTGTACCAAAGGGTGACGAACCACGTCGCGCTCACCAAACTCCACGAACTCAATTCCCTCGACCTGATGCAAGGCGTGCATGGCTTCGATCAAACCAGACGTTTTGTTAACAGGCAGGTCTATCTGGGTTCGGTCTCCTGTGACAACACATTTCGAATCAGCCCCGAGGCGCGTGAGGAACATGAACATCTGTTCCGTCGTCGTATTCTGAGCTTCATCGAGAATTACGAAGGCATGATTTAAAGTCCGGCCACGCATGTAAGCCAAGGGCGCAATCTCGATGACGCCCCGGTCGATGTACTTTTGGATCTCCTCCCCATCCAGCATATCATACAACGCATCATACAGCGGGCGCAAATAGGGGAAAATCTTCTCCTGCAGGTCGCCGGGCAGAAAACCGAGGGCCTCACCCGCTTCGACAGCAGGACGGGTAAGGATGATGCGTTTTACCGATTCTTTTTTTAGCGCATCGACGGCCATCGCCATGGCCAGGTAGGTCTTGCCCGTGCCCGCCGGACCAATCCCGAACACGATGTCGTGGGACTGGATGGCCTGAACATAGGCGAGCTGTTGCCCCGTTTTGGGTGCGATGGGCGGCCGGCGACTGCTCGTCTGGACCCGAAAATTCGCCAGCTGGCTTAACGGTTCCTGTGCCTGACCCGTCACGGCATCCAAGGCATATTGAAACTCCTGGCGCTTGATCTGTAACCCGCGCTGCCTTGCCCCTTCAAGCTGTTCAAAGACCTGGCGGGCTTTTTCAATGTCGGCGCGCTCGCCCTCGAGCCGCATCCAGCCGTCCCGAGTCGTCACTTTCAGCCGCAACCGGTCCTCAAGCGATTGAAGCAGGCGCAGATCGTTCGCATAGAGGTTCTGAAGCGTACGCGCGCTGTCGAACTGAAAAGTTTCAGATTCCACTATTTACTTGTATGCATAAACCATCGCCCAGTGGGTTCGTTCCTGTGGCGAACTCGTCACTTCGACAATGATGTAGTAGGTGCCGGTCGCGGGGGCACTGACTCTCGAGGCCGCAAAATGCCCCTTCTGCCATGAGTCGTTTTCGACCAGCTTGCCCCGGCTGTCATAGACATGGATGGCGATTTTTGCGCTGTCGACGTCCGTTCCGGTACAAAACCAGTAATCATTGCCTCTGAAAAGGGTGTGAGGGATTGCCTTCTGTTCTTTGACCCCCAAATCTCCGCCCCACTGGTCGTCGCGCACGATGTAACCTTGCTTCACGTAGGGACCGATAGCCTCCATCGCCCGGGCAATGGCGTCATCAACCGTACCGAATGCCCGGCCGGCACAAACCAGCAGGGTGACAATCAAAAAGAAGCGTTTCACAAGGTGCTAAGCGTTCGAACTGATAGCCTTGACCACCTGCCCGGTGATCTCATTGATGCGTTTCACCGAAGCGGGCGTGATCTTTTGGTTAATGAGAGGCGAAATTTCCGCCAGACCTTTTTCGACCTGGCTGACGAGCTGGTTATGCCGGAGCCGGGTGGGCATCCCGGCCAGGCGTTCCTGGAAATACCGCAACAGGTCAGGCTGATTCAACAGGTCAGCGCTGTCCGGGGAGTAACTTTTCCCGACAATCGAAGTCAGCACTTCCGTCCCGCGAAGCCAGCCGCCGAGGCTGACCAGGTGAGCCAGTTGCGCATCCTGGAGTTCAATCATCGCGTTCCTGACGTCGGTCAGCGCGCCGTCCAGTTCCTGCCGCACGCCTCGCCAGTCGCTCGCGTCGGCCTTGGTAAGGATCGCGTTCGTCCGGCTCAAAACGGTTTTTTCCACCCCGATTGCCCGCGCCAGTTCGAGGACGTCACGGCCGATCTGTTTGACCTGTTCGCGGTCCTTCGCCTCAACGGCGACGAAACCTTCCGCCACGACCGACCCAAGAAGCAAGGCGATCTGAGGGCGCGGGCCCCGGTTGGCGATCGTGGGCACGCGCAGTTCACTCTTCCAATCGGGTGTTCCAAGCTTGTCGAGCACGTTGAAGACTTCGCTGGGCAGCGGCACGACCACGTCTTCCAGGCGGGTCGCCGGAAAGCGCGAAAGGTCGATCTGGCGCGGCGGCGAGTCCGCATAACCCGGCTGCCACGCCAGGGCACCCAGACCGGCGGCAAGCAGAACGGCTCGAACGACAGGAACGACCGACACAAAATTTAAATTGCAGGTTGAAATCACAGGAGAAAATACCTAAAAGCAAAATTTTCTTTGAGCAAACGCTGTTTCTGCCTACTGAGCTTGGCCGATGCGTTTCGATCGAGTAGAAGAGCTAATCAGGCAGTTCGCTGGCAAACAGATCCTGGTCATCGGAGATTTGATGCTTGATGAGTTTGTTTGGGGCCGAGTCTCGAGGATATCGCCCGAAGCGCCGGTTCCGGTTGTAGAAGTGATCCGGGAAACGTGTTACCCCGGGGGTGCCGCCAATGTCGCGCGCAACGTCCGGGAGTTTGCTGACAAGGTTCACCTTTGCGGGCTGGTCGGGGAGGATGCGCACGCTGAACGTCTCCGAAGGATCCTGGAAAAATGCGGTATCCAGCTCAGCGCGGTCCAGGCCGACAAAGGTTACCAGACCATCGTCAAGACGCGCATCATTGCCCGCCAGCAGCAGGTGGTCAGGGTCGACCGGGAGGCGGTTCAGGCGCTGCAGCCTGAGACGCAGGCGCGCGCCTTGGCGGCGATTCAGGCGCTGTTGCCCCAGATCGATGCGGTTATCTTTGAAGATTACGGCAAAGGCTTTTTAAACCAGAAGTTTGTTGACCAGGTAACCGCGGCGACCCGTGCGGCGGGTAAGGTAATCACCGCCGACCCAAACCCGCGGAATCGCATCGAGTGGCGCGGCCTCACGGCCGTTAAACCCAACCGGTCAGAGGCATTCGCCGTCGCGGGGGAACCCTTTCAGGAACCGGCCCGTAACCCCCTCGGAGATGAAGCCCTGCGGCGAGTCGGGGACAAGCTCCTGGCCCGATGGCAGCCCGAAGCCTTGCTGATCACGCTCGGCGAACAAGGGATGATGCTGTTTCGCCCGCAAACCGAACCGGTGCACATCCACCCGCAGCCCCGGGAGGTTTACGACGTTTCGGGAGCCGGCGATACGGCCATCGCGCTGTTGACGCTCGGCCTGGCAAGTCACGCCGCGCCGGAAGAAGCGGCGGAAATTTCCAATCACGCCAGCGGGGTGGTGGTTGGAAAACTCGGGACGGCGACGCTCACGCCGGCTGAACTCCGGGCAAGCTTCCATGAGGCGCTTCACCGTGAGGAGTAAGGCGGTTTTTCTGGATCGAGACGGCACCCTGATGGTGGACGTGGGTTACTGCTCACGGCCGGAAGACGTCCGGCTGCTGCCCGGTGTGCAGGAAGGGCTGGCAAGACTCAAATCCGCCGATCTCAGCCTGGTGATTGTCACGAACCAGAGCGGTCTTGGCCGGGGTTATTTCGATGAGACAGCCTTCTGGCAGGTCCAGGAGGCGCTCAACGCGCAACTCGGCCCCGGTTTGATCGACGCGGTCTACTTTTGCCCCGATCATCCCGACTCCCCCAGCCCGCGCCGGAAACCCGGCCCCGGCATGCTCCTGGAAGCGGCCCGAGACCTGGGCCTGCACCTGGACGAGAGCTACCTGTTGGGCGACCGGGATTCAGATATTGATGCGGGTCTGGCCGCCGGGCTGAAACTTTGCGGGCTCGTTTTTGCGCCCGGCCCGGCGCCGAACGGTGACCACCGGGTGTTCGCGGCACGCAATTTCACCGAAGCCGCCGACCGGATCCTCCGGGATGTAACGGGTAACGGGTAACGAGTGGCGGGTAACGGGTAGCGGGTGACGGGTAACGAGTGGCTGGTAACGGCAAGGGATGCCTGGTACGATGTGACTCCGAAAAGGCGGGTCCGGGGAAACGTTTGTTCACTCGTCACCCGATACCCGCTACCCGTTACCCGTTACATGAAAGCCGCTGCCCTGATTCCGGCTCGCTGGGGTTCCACGCGATTCCCCGGAAAACCGGTCCATCAGATTGCCGGTAAACCGCTGATTCAACACGTCTGGGAACGCTGCTGTGAGGCGACGGTTTTCGACCGTATCATCATCGCCACCGACGATGCGCGCATAGCCGAAGCGGCTTCGGGTTTTGGCGCCGAAGCGGCCCTGACTTCGAGCGAGCACCAAAGCGGGACGGACCGGATCGCGGAAGTCGCACGCAACCTGACCAGGGTCGGCCTGATTTTCAACGTGCAGGGGGACGAGCCGCTCATTGCCCCGGACCTGCTTGGGGACTTGGTGCGCAAGCTGGCCGGTGACCGTCGCGTGGACCTGATCACGGCGGCGGTGCCCATCGACGCGGAGGAGGCCCGGAGCGAACACGTGGTAAAAGTCGTGACGGACCGCAAGGGCGACGCGCTCTATTTTTCGCGCAGCGTGATCCCGTTTGCACGCGGACCCGGCGACGCGGGGTACCTGAAGCATTTAGGGATTTATGGCTATCGGCGCAAGGCCCTCCTTGAGTTCGTAAACCTTGAGCCGAGCCCGCTTGAACAGGCGGAGCGCTTAGAGCAGTTGCGTGCGCTCCAAAATGGGATGAAACTGCGCGTCATCGTTTCCCGAACCAGCTCCATCGGCGTGGATACACCGGAAGACGCCGAGGCGGCGGAGAGGTTGATTCTCGGGGGAGGGCTGGGCCGTTCAACTTCAAATCGGAACCGAATGGTATGAAGTACATTTTCGTAACTGGGGGGGTAGTGAGTTCACTAGGCAAAGGATTGGCCGCGGCCGCGCTGGGGACGCTGCTGGAGCATCGTGGCCTGAAGGTGATCATGCAGAAGTTTGATCCGTATCTGAACGTTGATCCGGGCACGATGAGCCCCTTCCAGCACGGCGAAGTTTACGTGTTGAGTGATGGCGCGGAGACGGACCTGGACCTCGGTCACTATGAACGGTTCACCAACTGCGTGCTTTCCCGGGCAAATAACGTCACCAGCGGCCAGGTGTACGAGACGGTGCTGGCCAAGGAGCGCCGGGGCGATTACCTGGGCAAGACGGTCCAGGTGATCCCGCACGTCACGGATGAGATCAAGAGCCGGATTCAGCGCTTGGAAAAGGAACAGGGCGGTGACGTAACGATCACCGAGATCGGCGGAACCACAGGCGATATCGAAGGGTTACCGTTTCTGGAAGCCATCCGCCAGTTCCAGCTTGAGGTCGGGCCTGAGAACGTCGTGATCATGCACGTAACCCTGGTGCCGTACATCAAGGCCGCCGGGGAACTCAAAACCAAGCCCTCGCAGCAGAGCATCGCCAAGCTTCGCGAGATCGGCTTGCAGCCGCACGTGCTGCTCTGCCGGACAGAAAAGCCGCTCGACCTGGAGGTGCGCCAAAAGCTGGCCATGTTTTGCAACGTATCCCTCCACGCTGTGGTCGAAGTCCGGGACGTCGACCACACGATTTATGAACTGCCTCTGATCCTCCAGCAGGAGCGCCTCGACGAAACCATCTGCCGGCTCCTGCGACTCGAAACGGCCCCGGCGGAAATGAACGACTGGCGCCGGTTTGTCCAGCGGGTGATCTCGCCCAAGAAACGGTTGAAAGTCGCGGTCGTCGGCAAATACATCGATCTACAGGACGCGTACAAGAGCATTTACGAATCGTTAACCCATGCCGGGGCGGCAAACGATTGCGGAATCGACATCCTGCGAATCGACTCCGAGGACATCCAGGGGCATGACCCGCATAAATTCCTCGCGCCTGTGGCCGGCGTCCTGGTGCCGGGTGGCTTTGGGGAGCGCGGGGTGGAAGGTAAAATCGCCGCGTGCCGTTATGCCCGTGAACAGCGCCTGCCTTATCTCGGGCTTTGCCTGGGGATGCAGATCGCCTGCATCGAATTCGCCCGCAACGTTTGCGGGCTGAAACACGCCAACAGCACCGAATTTGACGAGAGCGCCGTTGATCCGGTCATCTGCCTTTTGGAAGACCAGCGGGAAGTGCGCAAAAAGGGCGCGTCCATGCGGCTCGGCAGCTGGCCGACCCACATCGTCCCCGGCACACTGGCGGAGAGGGTGTATGGCGCGCCCCAGATCACCGAAAGACACCGTCACCGGTACGAGTACAATATGAAGTACCGGGAACTGATGGTGGCGAAGGGCTTTGTGATCGCGGGCACGTCGCCGGACGGCCGGCTGGCGGAGTTGATCGAAATGCGGGATCACCCCTGGTTCCTGGCGTGCCAGTATCACCCGGAGTTCCTTTCGAAACCGAACTCACCCCACCCGCTGTTTCGGGGATTTATCGCTGCCTGCCTGGCGAATTACGAGTGATCCATCTCGACGGCCCTGGAGGTAAAATCTTGCCTTCCCACCCGGGTGCCGGGCCCCCCTGAGCCGGCATTCTACCGAGATAACCGTCTGAATGTATTACTCGACGATTTGCAGGACGACCTGATGGCCGGTCCTCGCCGCCGCTGCCGACAGCAAATTGCGTAGAGCGGTGATCGTATGCCCGTTGCGCCCGATCACCTTACCCACGTCCGCTTGGCGCATTTCGACCTTGAAGATCAACTTGTGCCCGTGCTCAAGGCGCGTGATGAAAACCTCCTCCGGAACATCAACCAATTGCCGGATGACGAACTCCAGGAAGCTTTCCATGCACGCGCCGGAATTCTAAAGGATTAGGATTACGGGACTAAAGATCGCACGATCACGCCGAGACGGGCACGGTCGCGGCGACCTGCGCAGCCCGCCTGCGAGCTTTCCGGATGAAACTGGCGACGGTTTCGCTCGGTTGCGCACCGTGCTTAATCCAGTATTCCGCCCGCTCAAGGTTCAGCTCGTAATTGTCGCTTCGCTTGCGCGGATCGTACGTTCCGATAATCTCGATGAACTTGCCGTCGCGCGGACTCCGTTTGTCGGTAACCACCACGCGGTAATACGGGCGATTCTTGGCGCCCTCTCTTCTCAATCTAATCGCAACTGCCATATTTTCTGCAGGGTGTCCCCTTTAAGTGCCTAGTGTCTCCGACCCGGGGACGCGGGCTAACATTTTTTTCAACTGCCCCATGTTCTTCATCAGCTTGCGCATCTGGCTAAACCGCTGAAGCAGGGTGTTCACTTCGGCGACCGTCGTACCGCTGCCGCGCGCAATCCGCTGCCTCCTGCGGGCATTGAGGATGCCCGGGTTTTTCCGTTCACCCGGAGTCATGGAAAGCACGATCGCTTCCACGCGCTTCAGCTGTTTGTCGTCAACCGAAAAGCCCTTCAGGTTACTCATTCCTGGCAACATGCCAAGGATATTTTCAAGCGGCCCCATCCGGCGCAGCATTTTGAACTGGGCCAGAAAATCGTTGAAATCGAAGGAAGCGGTTCGCAGCTTCTTCTCCATCCGCGCGGCCTCTTCCTCGTCAATGGCTTCGGCAGCGCGTTCGACGAGGGAAACCACATCGCCCATCCCGAGAATCCGGCCGGCCAGGCGCTCGGGATAAAACGGCTCAAACTGATCCAGCTTTTCGCCGACCCCGGCAAACTTGATCGGCCGTTTCGTGACTTCCCGCATGGACAAGGCGGCGCCCCCCCGGGCATCGCCATCCAACTTGGTCAGGACGAGACCGGTCAGGCCAAGCGCGTCGTGAAAATGGGTAGCCACATTGACGGCCTGCTGGCCCGTCGCTGCGTCGCACACCAGGAGTACCTCGTTCGGCTCCAGCAGGTCCTTGAGCTTTTGCAATTCACCAACGAGAACTTCGTCGATTTCGAGGCGGCCCGCCGTGTCGAAAATCTGCACGTTCCCGTGCTGGCCATCGGCCCACTTCAAGGCCGCTTTCCCCACGGCCACGAGGTCGGTCTGCCCTGTTCCGGGACTGAACACCGGTACACCGACCTGCTTTGCCAGGGTGGTTAACTGGTCAATGGCGGCCGGGCGCTGGAGGTCCAGAGGAAAAAGCAGGGGTGCGCGCCCTTGTTTCTTTAATAAACGCGCCAGTTTGGCTGCCGATGTGGTTTTGCCCGATCCGTGCAGCCCGACAAGCATGATGCGGGCCGGTTTGTTCAGGTCGAGCGGCGCAGCATCTCCCCCCAGCAACTGGGTAAGTTCGTCGTAGAAAATTTTGACGATCTGTTGGCCGGGCGTGACGCTCCGCAGGACTTCCTGGCCGAGCGCCCTCCCTTTGACCCGGGCGATGAAATCCTTTGCAACCTGGAAGTGAACGTCCGCTTCCAGCAGCGCAAGCCGCACCTGGCGCAACGCATCGTTGACGTTGCTCTCCGAAATCGTGCCGTGACCTCGGAGGTCTTTAAAAATGTCCTGAAGCTTATCCGATAACTGAGAAAACACGACCCTTACCCTACGTCGACGGCGCGTTCTTTGCCACCGGCGCGCTGCCTCCGTCAACGGTAAAATTCCAGCGCGTCTCGACACGCCTGCCGCTGGCTTTCGCGGCGATGATCACCGTATACGTCCGCGGCACCAGATTCTGCGTAAATGCGTAGCTTACCAGCCTGGTTTTCGGGTCGTATTTCGCCGGCACGATCCCGTACCCGCTGACGCGCATTTCCACCGAACCGGGATCCACCTCACCCATGCTGGCCAGGTTCGCTTTGATCGTCGGTTTCAGATCGCTGATGTGCTCGTCGTTCATCGGCTGGGTCAGCATTGAAGCCGCCGCCAACTGCATCGAGACGACGCCCGGCCCCGTGTCACTGTCCGGTCCATAATCGAGCGCCATCTTGAAGATGTTCGGCTTGTTGGACTCGATCGCGTACCGCCCCAACTGGTCAGCCGGCGCATCAAAACCCATGTGTTGGCCGTAAACCGTAAACAGCGCCTCGTACCCGGCATCCATGGCCGTCTTGCGGACAACCTCATTATGCGTGCCGTAAGGAAAGGCGAACACCGAAATCTTGATGCCGAGCTTATCTTCGAGGATCGCCTTGGATTGGAAAACCTCGTTGTGCAACCACGTCGCGTAATCCTGACCCCTGGGGGCACGACGCAGGTCATGGTGCGACAGCGTATGGCTTTCGATGTCAACCCCGGCGTCCCGCATTTCCTCGAGCTGGTTCCAGGTGATGGATTTGCCGCCTGCACCGACGTAATTGGTGTAGATGAACATCGTGAAGGGGTAGCCGTACTCTTTCAGGATCGGCCAGGCGGCCGAATACCCCGAGATGTAGCCGTCGTCGATGGTGATGATGCAGCTCTTGAGGGGAATCGACTTTTCGCTGCGGCGCCAAGCCAGGTAATCCTTCATCGGAATGACGGTGATGCCACCGTCTTTCAAGGCCTGCATCTGGGACCTGAATTCCGCCGGTGCAATCGCGAGGCTGTCGCGAGGCTTATCTTCAAACCGGTGGTAGCACAACACCATCACCTTGGCGTTCCGGTCGACCGGCGGCGGTGCGGGTGTCGCTGCGGCCGTCTGAGCAGCCGGCGTAGAACTAGACGCGGCAAGATCCCCGCCTTTTCCGAGGTTAGCGGAAGAAGACGCCTTTTTACAACCGGCCACCAACAGAGGTAAGGCCACAATCAATGCGAGAGCACCACGACGCATACGAGAAGTGCCTGCCAGGATAGCATGCAAAGGGCTTTTGGAAAGCCTTGAACGAAGCAAAATGAACTGACGTACTTACACCCGGGCCGGATTTTGTTCGCCGCCACTTTGAGCCCGGTGCGCCGCCTTTTCGATCCCAAGTTCCTCGAATTTCTCGTCGATGTACCGGAAATGCCGGTCAAGGGAACAGATCTGGTCGATCTCGTCCGGGGTCAGCACCCGGGTGATCTCCGGCTCACGTTTGGCCTCCGTCATAAAATCGGCGTCGCCCTGCCAGGTTCGCATCGAGGCCCGCTGGACGGCTTCGTAAGCGGTTTGTCGGGCCAGACCGCGTTCGGCCAGCGCCAGAAGCAGAGTCTGGCTGAAGTACAATCCCCTGGTGATTTGCAGGTTTTGCTCCATGCGTTCGGGGTAGACCTGGAGTCCCTCAACGAGCCTGCTCAACGTCGAGAGCATGTAGTCCACCAGGATGCACGAGTCCGGCAGGATAATGCGCTCAACGCTGCTGTGGCTGATGTCGCGTTCATGCCACAAGGCGACGTTTTCCAGGGCGGCCACCGCGTTACCGCGAACCACCCGGGCCAGGCCGCTCAGACGCTCTCCGGTTATCGGGTTACGTTTGTGGGGCATCGCCGAACTGCCTTTCTGCCCGGGACTAAAGTGCTCCTCCAGTTCCAGCACCTCGGTCCGCTGCAGGTGGCGGAATTCGGTCGCCCAACGATCGATGCTGGAGGCGATCACGGCCAGGGTCGTGGAAAATTCGGCGTGCCGGTCCCGTTGGACAACCTGGGTTGAGAGTCTGTCCGGCGCGAGGCCGAGGCGCTCACAAACGTAGCGTTCCACCCGGGGATCCAGGTGGGCGTGCGTCCCTACCGCGCCGCTCAGCTTGCCCACCCCCACCGTTTTTCGCGCGTTCAACAGGCGCACTTCAGCCCGCTGAAATTCGTCGAACATCACCGCCATTTTGAGGCCGAACGTGATCGGCTCGGCATGGATCCCGTGGCTCCGGCCGATCATCGGCGCGCGCTTAAAGCGCAGCGCCTGCCTCGCGATCTGCATCCGCAACGCCGCGATCTCGTTGAGCAATAAGTCGGCTGATTCGGTCAACTGAACCGCCAGCGCAGTGTCCAGAATGTCGGAGGAAGTCAGCCCGAAGTGGATCCAGCGCGCCTCCGGACCCACGTATTCGGCGACGTTTTCGAGAAAGGCAATAACGTCGTGGTTGGTGCGCCGCTCAATCTCCTGAACCTCGGAGATCGAGAATCTCCCCTTTTCGCGAATGGCGGCCGCCTCCGCTTTGGAAATCAGACCGATTTCCGCCATGCCTTCGCAGGCGAGGGTCTCGATCTCCAGCCAGATACCGAAGCGACGTTCGTCGGCCCAGACCGCACGCATCGACGGGCGCGAATAACGTGGAATCACCCGCCCAACCTAGCGCGCCGGCCCGGCTTGAAAAGGGTTTTCTCGGCCACCCCGGATAAGGCTGGCCCAACCCCTCTCAAGCCGGGTGACTGCCGGACATGATGATATCAAACAGATTGATCACGCAATCACCCGACCCCGGGTACTGACCTACCGGACCCGAGCACGGATCTTACGACCGTTATTCATCAGCCGGACCTGGCCGGAAGCGAGCAGATCGGCCACCGCCGCCACTGTTTCTTCCTGCGTCTTCGCGCACGAACTAACCGCCAGAATCAAATCCCCTAAACTCAAAGGCCTATTCGTCACCTTGTGTCTCTTCATACTTTCCTTAGTTCCAAAATCCCGTGTCCATCGCGGGCAGGTCGTCCCTGCCTTCTTTTTTAATACGTCCGTCGTCTTAGACCGGGATACCACTGGTCCCGTTTAAACTTCGTCTTAGCGAAGGAGGCATTTAGCCCTAAAACGCAATCACGCATAAAGCGCTCAGGGAACGTCCCGATAATAGGGTATACCGCGGGCACCCGCTTTTTGGGGTTGCGAGACAAGACGTCTTACCCAAAGCTGGAGCCTGAATTTTCGTTTTTATGGCTTGGCTGCACCAATTCGTTGATATCGTTCTTCACACCAACCTCTACCTCGCCCAGCTCGTCCAGCAGTTCGGGCCGTGGATTTATGTTCTGCTTTTCACGATTGTCTTTTGCGAAACCGGGTTGGTGGTAACCCCGTTCCTGCCGGGTGACGCCCTGCTGTTTTCGGTGGGGGCCCTCGCCGCAACCGGCGCGAGTCTGAATCTGGGTCTGGTGCTCATCGTCCTGATTCTCGCCGCCTGGTCAGGCAATACGGTCAATTATTGCATCGGCTCCGCCCTCGGCCACCGGTTGTTCAGCAACCCGGAAAGCCGAATTTTCAATCGCAAGCATCTCGAACGCACCCACGCCTTTTACGAACGCCACGGAGCGAAAACCATCATCCTGACGCGGTATCTCCCGGTCCTTCGCACTTTTGCGCCGTTTGTGGCCGGGATGTCCGGGATGCATTACGCGCGGTTTTTCAGCTATAACCTGATCGGCGCCGTTGCCTGGGTTCTGAGCGTAACCCTGGTCGGTTATTTCTTTGGCGGCCTGCCGTACGTGCAACACAACTTCTCGCTGGCGATCCTGGCGATCATCGTCGTGAGCATGATCCCGCCGTCCGTTGAACTTGCGAAGGCTTGGCTGAGCCGGAAAATGCCACAAATGACGGACGGCCGCCTGCGGCGTTGAAGGGTTCGGGGGGCATTGTCCCGGAGGGGCGGCTGATGTCAGCCGGGAGTTGAAGCGCTTCGGGGGAGGTAGCGCTTCCGGGACTGAGCGTTCAAAGGTTAAGAACCGGCGCTTCTGCTCCCCGTCAGTGACATTCCAGGCATTTTTCCGTTTGCACCGTTCGTGGCATCGGAACTGCCGCGAATGAGCCACGAATGAAACCCCGTCATTTGTGGCACCCGGCGTGTAGCACGCCGGCGACGTCGCCGAATTCCTCATCCGGCCGGGCTCGGAAAAGAACTCGCGAAGCAGGTACTCCGCCATTTGTGGCATTTTTCCGCTTGTGGCATTTGTGGCATTCTAACGTGTGATTGAGGTATCCTCCTTACAACCGGAAATCGAGAGGGTAGGCCGGCAACTTTTTGCAATCATTGATGCCGAAAAGGCCTCGGCCAATCCGTTTAAAAGAAACGATTTCTACGGGCGCCTGCTGGAGTGGTCCATGCAGGACGAGGGCTTCAAGACGCAGATGTTCCGGTTCGTAGACGTGTTGCCGTCCCTGACGAGTTCACGCCAAGTCGTCGAACACCTCGCCGAGTACCTGAGCCAGTCGCGGTCGTCTGTATCCGGCCTGTTGCGTGGCGCCCTGATGGCCGGGAAAGTCGTTCCGGTGGTGCCGGCCGTTATCATCCGCCGCAACGTCCTGGCGATGGCAAACCTCTTCATCGCGGGCCGGGACGGCAGATCGGCGTTTCCCAACCTGGAACGTCTCTGGCGAGAGGGCGCCCGGTTTACGGTCGATATTCTGGGGGAAGGGGTTGTCAGTGAACGGGAAGCCGATCAATACGCGGCACGCTACCATCAACTCCTCGACTTTCTGGGTGCGGCGACCCGGGGCTGGCGCGTGACGGGTCCCCTCGCGGCGACTGAACCGCCGTTGCTCAACGTTTCCGTTAAAATTTCGGCGCTCTGCGCGCGGATCCGGCCGAGCGACCCGGCATCATCGCTCGAGGTAATCATGCGCCGGCTCCTGCCGATCGTCCTGAAAGCGCGGGATTTGAACGGGTTTATCAACCTGGACATGGAGAGCTACAGCCTTAAAGGGCTTACCCTGGAGCTTTTCCGCCGGTTGGTGGAGCGGCCCGAACTGAACGGGTACCCGCACCTTGGCTTTGCCTTGCAGGCTTACCTGCATGACTCTTATCAGGATGCCGAGCGGATGCTGGATTGGGCGGCCCGCCATGGCCACCGGTTTACCGTCCGGCTGGTTAAAGGGGCATATTGGGATTACGAGAAGGTCATTGCCGGCCAGCGCGACTGGCCGGTGCCGGTTTTTCTGTCGAAACCGGAGACCGACGCGAACTACGAGCGGATCACGCGCCTGTTGTTGGAGCACTCGGCGCACGTATACCCGGCCCTTGCAACCCATAACGTCCGGACGATCGCGCATGCGCTGGTGTACGGCGAAAAACTGGGATTGAAGCCGGGAGACAGCGAGTTCCAGATGCTGTATGGGATGGCCACGCCGATCCGGCGGGCACTGGTCCGGCATGGGCAGCGGGTCCGGGAGTATTGTCCGCTCGGCGAGTTGGTGCCCGGGATGGCGTACCTTGTGCGCCGCCTCCTGGAAAATACTTCCAACGAAGGGTTTTTGCGGGCCAGATTCAGCGGCCATGCATCGATGGCCAGCCTCCTTGAAAATCCGGCGGCCCGGCTGCCCGCCCCTGCCGCTCTGCAGACGAGCCGGCCGCTGGTGGTGGTTAAAGCGCGGTTCCGCAACGAGGCGGCGGCCGATTTTACCCTTGAAGCGCAGCGTAACGCGATGGTGCGAGCGCTCGAGAAGGTCGACCGTGAGCTTGGCCGGAGTTATCCTTTGATCATCGGCGGCCGGGAGGTGCCTGCGACCGAGGTTTTCCCGTCAATAAATCCGGCGGCACCCGGCCAGTTGGTCGGCCAGATCGCCGCGGCCCAAGTCCCCGAGGTGGCTGCCGCCGTGCAAGCCGCCCGCGCTGCCTTCCCGCGATGGGCCGGTACCACCCCCGATGAACGGGCCCGCCTGCTGCGGCGCGTCGCCGCCATCATGCGGGAGCGCCGGGCCGAGCTGACCGCCTGGGAAGTCATCGAGGTCGGCAAAACCTGGGGTGAGGCTGACGCCGACGTGGTGGAAGCGATCGATTTCTGCGAGTTTTACGCGCGGGAAATGCAGCGGTTAGGCCGGGGACGCCTCACGCAGGAGGTGCCCGGCGAGATCAGCATCGAACATTACGTCGCGCGTGGTGTGGCCGCGGTCATCGCGCCCTGGAACTTCCCGCTCGCCATCCTTTGCGGCATGACCACTGCCGCCCTGGTGGCAGGTAATACCGTGGTGGTTAAACCGGCCGAACAGAGCCCGGTCATCGGCGCCTTGTTCGTCAATATGCTGCGGGAGGCCGGTGCGCCTGAAGGGACGGTGAACCTGCTCAGCGGTCAGGGAGAAATCGTCGGGGCCGCCCTGGTTGCGGAGCCCGGCGTCGATCTCATCGCGTTCACGGGCTCAAGGGAGGTCGGTTTGAAGATCTGGGAAACCGCCGGCAGGACGCATCCCCGCCAGCGCAACCTCAAAAAGGTCATCTGCGAGATGGGCGGCAAAAACGCGATGATCGTCGACCGCGACGCGGATCTGGATGAAACGGTGCTGGCCGTGGTGCAATCGGCATTCGGCTTTCAGGGCCAGAAATGTTCCGCCCTTTCGCGTCTCATCACGGTCGGTGACGCCGGGGAGAGGCTGCTGCCGAGGTTGGTCGAGGCCACCGCCGCCCTCAAAATCGGGTTGCCGTCAGATCCCGGCACCGACCTGGGACCGGTCATTGACCAGGATGCCTTCACCAGGATCAATTCTTACCGGGAACTCGCCCGCCGAGAACACAAAATCCTTTTTGAGGGCGAAGTTCCCAACCGCCTCGACGGCTACTTCGTGCCGCCCCTGATCGCGGGAGAGGTACCGCCGGACGCCCGTCTGGCTCAGGAAGAAATCTTTGGCCCGGTCCTGGCCGTGATCCCGGCACGCGACCTTACCGAGGCCCTGGCAATTGCCAATGGGGTGGCATTTGCGTTGACCGGCGGCATCTTTTCACGCAGCCCGCGGAACATCGAAAGGGTGCGCCGCGAGTTTTCAGTCGGCAACCTTTACATCAATCGCGGGATCACCGGCGCCATCGTCGGCCGCCATCCGTTCGGCGGGTTCCTGATGTCCGGTGGCGGCACCAAAGCCGGCGGACACGATTACTTGCTCAACTTCATGTTCCCGCGGGTTGTCACCGAAAATACGGTGCGCCACGGGTTCGCACCGGACTCGGGTGAAGCCGGCGGGGCCGCGGGGGGTTGAGGCCGGAGAAAGTTCACGGCGCGGATCGACGATCGGGGCGGGCCAGTGCGTTCTGGACCAGAAAAAATTCACTCACATTCTCCGCCGTAAACAAGCCGATGAGGCGCCCGGTCTGGTCGACGACGGGCAACGCCTGCGAACCGGATTGCTGCAGCACAGTGAATGCGCGCTCCAAATTGGTGTGCGGCAGCAGCGAGGGTAATCCCCGAACCATCACCTCCGTCACCAGCGTTCCGGGACCGAACCGGCGCAACCCCAACAAAAGGTTGTGCTTGGTGAGCAACCCCGCCATCCCGCCATTGTCGTCCAGCACCGGAAATTGGCGCTGGGAAGTCCCGAGCAGCGCGTCGACCGCCTGATCCAGGGTCGAATGATGATCGAGCGTATTGAACCGGGTCATCATCGCGCTTGAGACCGGGAACCCGGAACTGGCCAGACGCATTTGCACAAAGGCGGACTCATTCTCCGCCCCTATGTAAATGAAAATTGCAATCAGCCCCAGCAGCAGAAGGCCCTTGAAGGCGGCAAACGTGCCGATGGCAAACGCCAGGCCCTGACCGATGCTGGCCGCGATGCGCGTTGCGCGTGCGTAAGGCATTTTTGTGGCAAGCAGGGCCCGCAAGACCCGGCCGCCGTCCAGCGGAAAGGCAGGGATCAGATTGAAAAGCAGCATTATCAGGTTGGCCACGAGCAGCATCGTGAGCAGGTCCGGGCCTTCCGGATCCGAGACCGACTCCAGGTTGACGCCTCCCGAAAAGGCCAGCACGACGCCGAGCGCGAGCAGGATGATGACGTTCACCAACGGTCCGGCCAAAGCCACCACCAGTTCCTGCAGCGGCTTTTCGGGCATCCGTTCCATGCGGGCAACTCCGCCGATCGGCAACAGGCTGATATCGGCCGTGGAGATCCCGTACGCCTTGGCCGCTAAAGCGTGCCCGAACTCGTGAAGCAACACGCAGAGAAACACCAGGACGGTTCCCATCACCGCATAGAATGCCCCCCGGATCCCGCTGTGGACGCCGTATATATAGGCGATGCCCCCGAGAAGCAGAAGAAACGTCGCGTGGACGCGCACATCGATGCCTGCCACCCGCGCAATTTTAAAAGACCATCTCATCAGCGGCTACAGAGTTCTCTCAAGCCCCACCACCAACATACAGCATACGCTCGCCAGCACGAAGAGCATTCAGTGAAAGAGTTCGGCGTTCGGTCACACGGCGGGCACGGCGGAACACGGCGGAAAGACAGAATCATCCGCAGAACACGCAGAGAACGCAGAAAAGGGAAAACATCCACAGATTACACAGATTGACACAGATTACGGGGACCCGGCGGCATCTCCAAGGTTGACACTCGCACCTAACCCCCATGCTGCCGCTCCGAACTCCGAACTCCGAACTCCGAACTCCGAACTCCTCTTCCTCTTCCGCCGTGGTCGCCGTGGCTCGCCGTGTTCGCCGTGTGAACTCTTACGTGGTGCCCGCC
>JAFBAP010000170.1 GCA_019247695.1 Verrucomicrobiota bacterium
AGGGTAAACCCTGGGCTAAGTTCCTTTGGCCCTTCAGGCCATCAAACCGTCTACCGGCCCGTCTGGCCTAGCCCGTGTATACAGTCAAATAGGTGTAACGCCGGCGGGGCCTGGGACGGAAGACAAAAATTTACCTCCATCGCCGTCGAAATGGTATTACTGGGCCAAGTGCGCCGTTGGCTGCCGACTCGGGCGCCCATCGTGGTGGCCGATAACCATTACGCCGTGCTGGAGTTGTTGGCCTGGTGCACCCGGCAGCGCATCACCCCCCTCAGCCGCTTGCGCCTGGATGCCTCCCTCTATGAAACGGCCCCGGCGCGCCTGCCGGGCCAAGCGGGCCGCCAGCGGCTCAAGGGCAAACGGGTCCCCAAGCTCACCGAGCGGTTCACCGATGCGTTCGAGATCTGTCGAACCCCGTAGCCCGGTTACGCACCCGGGCAATACCGACCGCGCGTATTGCTCACACTTTTGCGAGCGACGTTACCGCCACTGGAAAATGCAGCTTACGGTCTACGCCGCAGCGGCCCGCAGACAACCCCCACGCGGGAGGGCACGCTCATACACGTCAACCGTGTAGTTGGTCAGCCGGATACGAACGAAAATGCCTTTACCCTCCGCCCTTATGGTCGCGTATCTTTTTCTTCCACGCATCCGCAAACTGCCACGTACTCAGGGGCGGCGTGACCTGCTCCCAGCGCGTCTCGGGAACGGCCTTCATGTTGTCCAACACCCGCGCGAGGCCCTTCGGAGCAACCTTGGCGGGGGCAAGCGTAGCGGCCTTGTAAGTCAAAATCAGGTGGTTCAGTTGCCCCTTCTGTCCCTCCCAGTTCACGTCGGCTTGGTACAACCGCACCAACTCATCGGCGAAGGGCTGCGCATTGATTCCCCTGAAATAGGCGTTCTTGAGGTCCGCGACGCTGATGAGATTCTGATTGATCCATCTCTCTATATACGGATACACATTTGTGTAACCGCCCTGGTGCCAGTCCTTGGTGACGTTGCGTGTGAGCCATTCCGTCGTGGCTTCGCGCACGATCTGCCGATGGTCCGCGTTGGTGTGATAGGCATCCCAGGTATATTGCTCGTAAGTGGGATCTGTGCACCAGTGGAGCAATTCATGGATCATGCTCTTGTGATGGACCTCCGGAGGAAACTCCATGCCGCGGTCCAAAGGTGGGTAATTGGCCGGTAACGCCAGCTCGCCGGGCGTAGTCCAGCTACTCGCCGTAAAGGCCTTTGGATTGGCGCAAGCCCCGCCCCCCAGTACCGCCACGCGGCCTTGGAACGCCTCGGGCGTTTTATGCCAAACGAAGCAGTACAGCGGTTCGACGGAATCGAGCTCGCTGTCAGTAAAAACCATTCTTAGTGCATTGCGGAATTCAGGAACCATGTCCGCGTCATACTCGTCGCGAATTTTGCCGGCCGCCCAGGCAAGCATCTTGATGGCAGGCCGATTAAGGTCGCGCTGCACCCGATTGAGTTGCCGGGTAATCAGGTTTTCCAGGCTCTGCGTCGATGCAGATCTGTACCCCTGTTTGATCTGGGAAATGCAGTTGTCCCGGCGACGCCCATCGTGGAAGAAAAATACCTCGATGAGCATGAGCGTTCGCAGCGCGTCACGCCATCGCTTGTCGTTCTGGTTGCCCGGCAGCTCGATCAGCGTGTTCAGTTCGCTGCCCGGATCGTGCTGCTCTTCGTCGCATTTCCTCTGAAATGCTCGAACGGCCTCCCCACGGCCTTGCTGGCTGAAAATTGCCTGGCCGTTCACGTAGTTTTTGCAGTTTTGGATGCGATTCTTGGGCATGGCACTCCCCTTGCGAACATTTATCCGCGATGAGTTCGACCTCAGCGCTTCGAGAAGGCGGGTTGTGAAGCGGTGATCCGGCCGTCGGAGTATTACCATAGCCAGTTCCCGACCATCAAACCAGACAGAACCGCTGGTTACGTCAGGAGCCCAAGCGCTGTCAATCGACCCAGGAGCTTGACGCAGGTCCAGGACGGCCGGAATCACCACACGCGAGGCCCGGACGACGTAGAAGACGTCGTAACGGGGGGTAACCGAACACCGGGAGTTTTCGAAACGGCCCTCGATGGCGACCGATTAACGGATCCCGCGCCACCAAGTCTGCGCAGCGATCCGATTCACGCAGGAACCGGTCCGCTGTCTCCTCTTGAAAATCCTTAAAAGCGCTCATAGGCGGCCCTGGATTATCGGCCTCGACGCCTGCAACGCGGATATGGAAAAAGCTTGATCGTCCCGCTCGCCGTTGATACTCATACGTGCGTCCCCCCCCGTGACGGCGGCCGCCAGTCTTTCCGCCTCGCTAACTCGCCAACCCCCCTTCATTCCACACGATCAGAATATGAAATCGATTGCCCAGCGGGCTGTAATTTTCCTGGGGCTTCTCATCGGGCTCAACGGCCTGGCTGCAGCCGCAGATACGTACGAGCCCGAGTGTTTCAAACCGTTCAGCCCGTCCACCAAAACGCTCAAATTTCCCGCTAAGAAGCCGCCCTACCGGATCGCGCTCGCCAACGGTTTTATCGGTAACACCTGGCGGATTGAGATGATCAAGGCATTGCAGGCGTACGCGGACTCGCCCGAAATGAAGCCGTTGATCAAGGAATTGCGCGTCGTGAGTACAGGAACCGACGTCGCTGCGCAGATCGGTGCGATCGATAATTTTATCAATTCGGGCTATGACGCGATCCTGATCAACGCGGTAAGCCCGACGGCGTTCAAGCCGGTCATCGAGCGCGCCAAGCGGGCCGGGGTCATCCTGGCCGCTTTCGACAACGTGATCGACAGCGACCAGATCTTTCTGGTGAACGAGGATATGATCGAGATGGGCAGGATGGCGGGTCGCTGGCTTGAGAAAGAAATGGGAACGAAGGGCAACGTGCTGGAAGTGCGCGGGGTGCCGGGCAATTCGGTTGACCAGGACCGGCACAAGGGATTCCACGAGATCCTGGGCAAATATCCGGACATCAAATTTGTCGAGGTAGTCGGCAACTGGGACGACGGCACCGCTCAGAAGGCGACGGCTGACGCGATCGCGGTCCACGGCCATTTTGACGGCGTTTACACGCAGGGGGGATCGACGGGGACCGTACGGGCGTTCATCGACGCCAAACAACCATTTATCCCCGTCGTTGGGGAGGGAGAGAATGGGTTCCGCAAGTTAGTCGCGGAGCACGCCAAAGACGGCCTGAAAGGCCTGTCCCTGAGCCAATCTCCGGCGCTCTCGGCCATTTCCCTCAAGGCGGCGGTCGCGGCTCTCCAGGGTAACGCGTTGCCCCAGTTCATCGCGATTCCTCTGCCGTGGGCCGATTACACCACGCTGAAGGCCGGTGAGAACTATTTCCCCGACTTGTCGGATGACTTCTTCGTGGCGACCGGCTTTGAACCGTGCGGCGTGAAGCTGGATGCCGCGCAGCTGATGAATGCAGCCAAGACGAGCCAACAATAAAGAATCGAATCGACGATCATCACGGCGCCTGGTGAACCGGCTCCCGATGGCTTTGGTTTGAGCCTTGCGGCGTTATTCCTTGGGCGTCTGAGCAGATGGGGAATCCGTTCCTAAGGCTTGAAGGAGTCACCAAGCGGTACGGGGGCGTTACCGCCCTGGCGGACGTTAATTTCGAATGCTCGCCCGGCACCATCCACGCCGTCGTCGGCGAAAATGGCGCCGGTAAGAGCTCGTTGATGAAGATCATCGCGGGCGTAATCCGGCCCGACGAGGGCCGGATTTATGTCGAGAACGCCCCGGTTCATTTTGCTTCACCGTCCGATGCAACCCGGTACGGGATCGCCTGTATTTTTCAGGAGCTTTCCCTCCTGCCGGATCTTTCGGTCGCAGATAATATTTCGATCATCAATCCGCCAAAACGGTTTGGATTGATCGACCGGCCGCGACAACGGCAACGGGCCAGAGAGATTCTCCGCGAGATCGGCTGCGCGGACGTCCATCCGTCGGACCGCGCCAAGGATCTACCTTTGTCGCGCCAACAGATGGTTGAGATCGCGAAGGCGCTGGTCCGGCAATCCCGCCTGATCATCATGGATGAAGCGACGTCTGCCTTGACGGCGCGGGACGTGGACCAGCTGTATAAGATAATCCGGCAGCTTCGGGATCGAGGGCTGGCGATTCTCTACATCTCGCACCGGATGCACGAGATTGCGGCGCTGGCCGATGTCTGTTCGGTGTTCAGGAATGGGAAGCACATCGCGACATTTCCGATGGCCGGGAAAACGGCCGCGGAAATTGTCCCGCTCATGATCGGACGGGAGGTAACGCAGGCCTACCCGCCGAAGCATTCGCCAACGGTAAGGACCGGCCGCGGGGACGGAGCCGAGGGAACCGGCGCCGAGTCCCGATCGGAAGTCCCGGCCCTCGACGCACGAAATCTTCACTGGGAACGGGCGCTGAACGGGATTTCGGTAAGCGTGAAGAATGGCGAAATTGTCGGACTCGGCGGTCTCGACGGGCAGGGACAGAGCGAATTGCTGTTAGCGCTGTTCGGGGTGTTACGCGGGGTTGAGGGCGAACTGCTGATCAACGGCACGCCGCGGTCGATCGCGCACCCGGGCCAGGCAAAAGCGTCCGGTGTGGGCATGGCCCTGATTCCGGAAGACCGCAAGACCGAGGGCTTGCTTCTCCCCATGTCCATCCGGGACAACCTCGTGCTGGCGGCGGCCCACGATTTAAGCAAGCACGGGGTGATTGATCCGGGGAAGGAGCGAGCCGCCATCGATGAAGCGGTCGGCAGGCTGCGCATCAAGGTGAATGACCTCGATGCGCCGGTTCGCACGCTCTCCGGCGGCAACCAGCAGAAGGTAGTCCTCGGCAAATGGCTGATGAAAGGGCCCCGGATCCTGCTTTTCAACGATCCGACGCGCGGCATTGATGTCGGCACCAAACAGGAAGTGTACCGCCTGATCCGCGAACTCGCGCGGGCGGGGATCGCCATCCTGTTCTACTCGACTGACTACGAGGAGCTCATCGGAATGTGCGATCGCGTGGTGGTCTGCTATGCAGGCAAGCCGGTGCGCGAGCTCAAAGGGGAAGAACTGAACGATCGCAGCCTGATCACGGCTTCGCTCAACCTCAGCGAGGAATCCGCCCGATCGGAAGCTTCGACCACGGTGCGTGAAGCGGGCGACCCCGGCCGCTCGAAACGTCAGGCGTTCCGGCGGTTCTGGCGGCGAAACGCCGGGCCGATCACGGCCTTTTTTGTATTTGCGGCCATGTTTCTGCTTTTCGCCGTCCGGCAGCAAAATGGCCTTTCGACTAACATTGTGACGTCGGTATCAAACAAGGCGGTAGTCCTGGCGCTGGTGGCAATGGGCCAGACGTTAGTCATTCTAACCGGTGGTTTTGACTTGTCCGCCGGGATGATCATGACGATGGCGTGTTGTCTGGCTTCCGTGGTCCTTAACGGTTCGCCCGGCCAGATCGCCCTGGGCGCGCTGGCGGTCCTGGCCAGCGGGTTGGCGGCCGGGGCGATCAATGCCGTGATGGTCGTCCTTGGCCGGATCCAACCGATCATCGTCACCTTGGCTACCGGCGCGATTTACTTCGGCGTGGCTCTCTGGTTACGCCCGAGTCCCGGGGGCGAGGTAAGCGAAGATCTCAGCAACGCGTTAACGTACGATGTTGCCGGGGTACCGGCTACCTTCCTGCTCCTGGCGGGCAGCTGGCTCTTCGTCTGGTGGCCCTTCCGGAACTCGGTGGTGGGGCGCACCTGTTATGCGCTGGGGTCGTCGGAAAGCGCCGCGTACATGTCGGGCCTTGCGATCGGGCGCGCCAGGTTTGCTGCGTACTCATTGGCGGGCGTCCTGTCGGCCGCCGGCGGCTTGTTACTGGCGCTGATTTCGCTGTCGGGCGAAGCCAGCGCCAGCCAGGGAGGACTTTACACGCTGAACTCGATCGCCGCCGTCGCAATCGGGGGTACCTCGCTGTTTGGCGGTTCCGGAGGGATGATCGGCTCGATTCTCGGCGCGCTGGTGCTGCGGACGATCAGCGACCTGTTATTCGTGTTCAACGCCCCTGCATTGTGGCAACCCCTCTTTCAGGGTCTGATCCTGCTGGGGGCAGTTTGTGTAGGTGGGTTACGGGTGCTGCGCCGGAAAAACCAGCTCGAGGTGTTTCTATGAGGCGCTGGTTCACCCGTGCAAACCAGCCGATCCTCGTCGCCGGCGCCTGCATCGTGATCATGCTGGCGGCCGGTGCAAGCATCAACCGCAACTTCCTTTCACTCAACTACCTGTTACAGCAACTCGAGGTTGCGTCGTTTCTGGGAATCATTGCGGCCGGATTGATGCTCGTTGTCCTGCTCGGCCACATCGATCTTTCGATCCCGTGGACGATCACGATCGGCGGGATGATGGCGACGGCGGTTGCTAACGCGCAAGCAACGGCGGGGCTCCTGACGTTGCCGGCCGGGCTGGGTTGCGGGTTAGTCGTGGGTCTGATCAATGGCTGCGGGATTGCCTGGTTGCGGGTGCCGTCGATGATCTTCACCTTGGGTATGAACGCGGTTCTGCAGGGATTGGTGGTGCTGTATACGGGCGGAGCCGCACCTGCGAGCCACGCCACCAGGCTTATGTCGATGATGGCGGTAGACAGGACCTTCGGCGTGCCTAATGCCTTGTTCGTCTGGGGCGCGGTTTCGGCGGTTATCGTCTTCATTCTGCGAGCTACGCAGTTTGGACGCTACATCTACGCCGTCGGCAACCGCGAGCGGGCCGCTTACCTGTCCGGGGTTCCGACGCGCCTCGTGATCGTGTCCTGCTTCGTGATCAGCGGCCTGACTGCCGCGTTGGCCGGGATCATGCTAACCGGATATTCAACCAAGGCGTACCAGGGCATGGGCGACCCCTACCTTCTACCGTCCATCGCGGCGATCGTGCTGGGCGGTACGCACGTGCTCGGCGGGACCGGGCGCTACCTGGGGACCGTCGTCGGAGTTCTGCTGATCGTCCTGCTGCAAAGCATCTTGTCGGTCTTGCAAATGCCGGAAGCAGGCCGCCAGATCATTTATGGCGGGGTGCTTCTCGGCATGCTGCTCACTTACGGGCGTGGGGCTCGCTTAAGCGAGTAAATTGGAAAAGTTCACCCTTTCGAGCGGATCAAGGCGCACGGATTGACATCAGGTGTTTGGTGCGTGATGTCTACGCATCATGCGGACCACTCTGGATCTCGACGATGATGTTTTGGAGGCGGCACGAGCGTTGGCCAAGATGCGGAACCAGACGATGGGAAAAGTGGTTTCCGAACTGGTCCGCCAGGGCCTGCACCGGCCGCCGACTAAGCTGAAAAACCGGGATGGCGTCCCGGTGCTGCCTAAGCGCTCCGACATCGTGGTAACCAACGAGTTCATCAACCGGTTGCGCGAGGAACAAGGCATTTAGGATTTCAGGTGTATCTGCTCGACATCAACGTACTGTTGGCCCTGTGCGACGAGGCGCACGAATTTCATGAGGTGGCGTGGACGTGGTTTAC
The DNA here is from genome assembly GCA_019247695.1 of Verrucomicrobiota bacterium. Lineage (NCBI taxonomy): Bacteria > Pseudomonadati > Verrucomicrobiota > Verrucomicrobiota bacterium. Next base: position 7,506 of record JAFBAP010000170.1, read on the forward strand.
GCCGCGCCGCGCGAAGGGCTGGGTCACCTGTCCCTTGACGGAGAACGGTTTCTTACGCATCCTCGGGCATCCTGCGCACCCCTCTCGGCTGGGTTCCCTGGAGGGCGCGCGAGAGATTCTGGATGGACTGTGCCAGAGCGAAGGCCACCGGTTTTGGGCCGATGAGGTGAGCGTGCGAAACCGCTCCCAATTTCCCGAGTTGGCGCAGGTTACCCCGAAAACCTTGACCGATGTATATCTGCTCGGGCTGGCGGCAATGAAAAAGGCGCGCTTCGCCACCTTCGATCGTCGCGTCAACGCCCGCATTGTAATGGGTGGATCACACGCCTTGGAAGTGATTTCGCAGTGACCGCCGGACCTGATCAAAGGGACGCGCCCCTGTCGCCGTTGTTCCCGGCGTGGCAGGCTGCTGTCTCTGTTCTCCGCAGAGCTGCATGAACCTCTCGGATTTACCGGCCGGAGCGAGCGTCACCGGCCGTGGCCTGACGGGCTTCCAACACCGGCTGCAGAACCGCCCAGACATTCGCCGCGACGCGCTGCTGACCCTCCGCGGTCGGGTGAATCCGATCCGGTTGGTTCAGGTCGGGCACGCCGCCCACGCCTTCGAGCAGAAACGGAATCAGGATCGCATCGTTCTCCGCCGCAACGCGCGGGAACAGCGCCTGAAACTGTTCGGCGAACTCGCGTCCCATGCTTTCCGGCATTTGCATGCCGGCTACCATCACGGCGATGCCGGAATTTTTGGCACGGGCGCGCCGGATGATGGCGGCAAGGTTTTCCGCGGTTTGCCGGGGCGGGATACCACGCAGGCCGTCATTCCCCCCGAGCGCAACCACCAGGATCGCCGTGCCGGGCCCGAGCACCCAGTCGACGCGCCGCAACCCGCCGGCCGTGGTATCGCCGCTTACCCCCCCATTGACTACCGTAAACGGCAGCCCGGCGGCATCGATTTTCCGCTGCAACAACGCCGGGTAGGCTTGTTGCGCCGGGTCATCGAGGCCGTACCCGGCCGTGATGCTGTCGCCGAGAATGACGACGCGCCCCGGCGAGGGGGCGCTGCCGCCGTTTGTCTTGGGGCCATCTGCGGCCCATAGTAGCCCGCTCGTCCACAACAGAAGTGAAAGCGTAAGAACCCTTAATGAAGTCATCGGGTCAAACAACAGGAATAATCAGCGTCCGGCACAACGCGGAACCTGTCAAACCGCCGATCCTGGAAATCCGGGGTCTGCGCAAAGTTTTTCCCGGCAACGGGCGCGAGTTGACGGTCCTGCGCGACATCGATCTTACGCTTCTTCCCGCTGACACCTGCGCGATCATCGGCCCGTCGGGCAGCGGCAAAAGCACGCTGCTCGGCCTATGCGCCGGGCTCGACGATGCGACGGCGGGCAGCGTGCGGCTTGACGGCCAGCCGCTCGAAGTCCTCGATCAAGACGCCCGGGCCGCGCTGCGCAACCGCCTCGTCGGTTTCGTCTTTCAGAATTTCCAACTTATCCCGACGCTCACGGCGATTGAAAATGTGCTCGTCCCGCTCGAGCTGCGCGGCGAGACGGGCCGCGGCAAAGAAGCGGTGGAACTGCTTGCGCAGGTAGGGCTCGGGGATCGGCTCCATCATTACCCGCCCCAGCTTTCGGGCGGCGAACAACAGCGCGTCGCGCTCGCTCGTGCCTTCATCCATCGCCCGAAAATCCTGTTCGCCGACGAGCCGACCGGCAACCTTGATGCGGAAACGAGCGAACCGATCGTCGAGATGCTCTTCCGGCTCAACCGCGAGACCGGGACGGCGCTGGTGCTGGTCACGCATGATCCCGCGCTGGCGGCCCGCGCACGCCGGGTCATTAAAATGCGTGCCGGCACGATCATCGCCACGGAGGAGCGGCAGCATGACGGGTGCTAGGGCCGGAGGAGGAGTTCCCCGCACCCTCCGGCAGGCACTGGTACACCCCTGGACCTGGCGGATGGCGTGGCGCGACAGCCGCACCCAGCGCGGGCGGCTGGCAATCTTCTCACTCGCGATCGTCGCCGGCATCGCCGCGCTGGTCGCCATTCATTCGCTCAAAGCCAGCGTCCGGACCGGCGTCGCCACCCAGGCCAAGGCCCTGCTCGGGTCCGACCTGCAGATCTCCTCTCGCCAGCCCATCTCCGAACCGGACGCCGCAAAGCTTGCCGCCCGGGCGAAACGCGTCAGCCGCGAGATCAGCTTTTCGTCAATGCTCTACTTTCCGGGCGCAGACGCTGCGCGGCTGGTTCAAGTCCGGGGGATCCAGGGTGACTACCCCTTTTACGGCCAAGTCGAAACCACCCCGGCCGGAGCATGGGAACGGCTGCGCTCCGGACGCGGAATTCTGCTCGAGCCTGCGTTGCTGGAACAATTCAACGCGAAAGTCGGGGATAACGTAAAACTCGGCGCCATCGAGCTGCCGATTCTCGGCATCGTAAACAAGCCGCCACCGCGCAGCAGCCGCTTCAGCGGGTTTGCGCCGGAAGCTTACGTCGCCCTCGCGGACCTGGCGCGCACCGGTCTGCTCGGCACCACGAGCCTAGCATTCTATTGCCTTCACCTTGAATTGTCTCCCGGCGCAGATCCGCAGGAAACCAAGGGGGCCGTCCTGGCCGCGTTTCCCGAAGCGACCTGGCGTCTCGAGACGCCCCAGGACCGGCGGGACACGCTCGGCGATGCGCTCGACCATTTTGAGCAATACCTTTCTTTGATTGCACTGGCTGCCTTTGTGCTCGGGGTGATCGGCGTTGCCGGCGCTGTCCACGCCCACGTCAGCCGCCGCGCGCCCACCGTTGCGATCTTGCGCTGCCTCGGCTGCCCGGCGGATCTGGCCTTCAGCATTTACCTCGCCCAAGCGGCTGCGTTGGGCGCGCTCGGCGCCTTACTCGGCGCGGCCGTCGGAATCGGGTTGCACCTTGGGGTGCTCGCAAGGTATGGCCAGCTTCTCCCGGTTGCCCTGCGCCCCGCGCCCGAATGGCCGGTGGCGGCGCAGACCACGGCGGCGGGGTTCGCCGTGTGCTGCGGGTTTGCGCTGCTGCCGTTGCTGCGCGTACGGCGCATCTCGCCCGCCGCGACGCTCCGCCAATCCGCGGCACTGGACAGGGTCACCGGCTGGTGGCGGGCGTGGCCGGTCTACCTGCTGCTTGCCGCCCTGCTCACCCTGCTCGCCCTGGTCAATGCGCCCGATTGGAAACGCGCGCTTGGCATGGTGGCCGGCCTCGGTGTGGCGTTCGGCATCCTCATCGCGGTGGCTCAGGGCCTGGTCCTGGCCGCGCGGCGCCTGGTCCGCCCGACGTGGCCGTACCTGGTTCGCCAAGGGATTTCGAACCTTCATCGTCCGCACAACCAGACGCTCCTTTTCCTGCTTTCCCTCGGCCTCGGCACGTTCCTGCTCTTAACCGTCCTGCTCACGAATAATCTTCTTACCCAGCGGCTGGCCGTGGCGAACTCGCCGGATAGTCCGAACGTTTACCTTATCGATGTGCAGCCGGACCAGGTCGAAGCGGTAAGCGCGCTGGTACGGTCGTTGCAACTCCCGGTCCTGGAAAGCGCGCCCATGGTCACCATGCGCCTTCAATCGATGCGCGGGGTGCCCGTGCGGCAGTTGGAACAGCAAGGGGCGGTTCCGAAGTGGGTGCTCCAGCGCGAGTTTCGTTCCACGTACCGTGACCACTTGAACGCCACCGAGACATTGGCAGCCGGCGAGTGGCTCACGCGGGTGCCGGATCCGAACGGCCCGGTACCGGTATCGCTCGAGGAGGGAATCGCCAAAGACCTGCACGCCGGCCTCGGCGACGAACTCGTGTTCGACGTGCAAGGCGTACCGGTGCGGGCCCGGATCACCAGCCTGCGCAAAGTCGATTGGAGCCGCTTCAACCTGAACTTCTATATGGTCTTCCCGCCCGGAGTCCTCGAGGGCGCGCCGGGTTTTCACGTCCTGACCACGCGCGTCGCGGCAGGCATGTCCTCGGGCGACCTTCAACGCGCGCTCGTCCGGAAGTTTCCGAACGTAACCGCCATCGACCTGACCCTCATCCTGGCGACCATCCGCGGGATGCTGGAGAAGATTTCCCGGGTTGTATCGGTGCTCGCCGGGTTTACCGTGGCCGCAGGACTGCCGATCCTGGCCGGCACGTTGCTCAACGGCCGCGACCAACGCCTGTACGAAAGCGTCCTTTTGCGGACGCTCGGCGCATCGGCCGGACAGGTACGCGTGATTCTCATGATCGAGTACGCAACCCTTGGAACGCTGTCCGCCCTGGCAGGCGTGGTCCTTGCGGCAGCCGCCAATGCCGCCCTTGCCCTTTTCGTGTTCGACGGCAATCCCTGGCCCGACCCGCCGCTTTTGGCCGTGGCGTTTGCCGCGGTCATAGGCGTGGCCCTGCTGGGCGGGCTCGCGTTGAGTCGTGGAGTCTGCCGCCATCCGCCGCTGAAAATTCTGCGCGGCACCGCTCAGCCTGGATAATTTTAGTTTTCCTTCGGAAGGCGGGCGGCATTGAGGCGCGGGCCGGGGCGGTGTTATACCATGCAGACAATTATCTGGGTAGAATTCCGGCCGAGGGGGTGCTGCCGGACGTTCCGCACGGGGTTACCTCGGCTTCAGGCCCGATGGGCCCTTTCGGGGCGCAAACCCGGTCGAAATTCCACCAGGATAACTATCTAAATGGTATAAGTCAGGTCGATTGAGGCGAGCGGCATCGCCGCGTTTCTGCGTCAGCCGATCCCGTATTGTTCCTGCGCGAAAGGAAGCAGGCCCGCTTTCTCGAGGGCCGCCACGGGTGCCAGGAACGTCACCTGGACAACGCCCGGGTGCCGGCCGATCTCGATGCCGCCCGTGATGGTCGCGCGGTTCAGCACCTCCGGAAGACTCAGGGACAGGAGCTCAGCTGCACGGCGAAGCCCTACCTGCGTGGCCTTGTTCAAATCGGGGCCGGACCCCACCACGGAGACAGGCGCCGATTCCTCAATTTTGTCGACCCCCCATTTGGCCGCCAACCGGCGTGCCCGGCCTTTTTCCGCTTCGCTGAAGGGCCGGGCCAGGGGCGGCAGATCTTCCACGAGCGGGAACAGCACGGGGCCCTCGAGCGTTCGCCCTTTCAACAAGTCGACCTCCAGCGTCACCGTTCCCGATACGTCCATGGTGTGGCCCGCGATTTCACCGTCGCCCTGCAGCGCGTGCATGTCCCCGAAGTAGATGCCTGCGCCCGGCACCTTGACGGGCGCCAGAACGATGGTGCCCGGCCTGACCGCATCGATGTCCATGTGCCCGTCGGTCCGAAGTTCGAGCTGCTCAGCGGTGATGGCATACTCGTGCGGGGCACCCACCAACGCGGAACCGAAATCACCGGCGTTGTGCGAATCGGGCATCCGGATGGCAGGCATCGTTCCGAGTTGGCCCAGAAACGGCCGCAGCCTGGCGACGATCCCAACCAAATCATGCGGAGCGAATGTAAGAATCGAATGCTGCGCCGAACTCTCCGGCAGCGCGGCAAACCAGTCGGCCGAACGCGCGATCCGTTCCGCCGCCTCTTGCGGGACCGTGAGCCCCAACCGGCGCGCCTCATCAAAAACCACGGTGTACCCGTTGACCATCTGGAACGGCGTGACGGGGGTGTTGCACGTCACGCAGCGAACCGCCTGCTGCCCGATCCCCTCGACGTAGGTCTCCGGATAAAGGGTGCCGCAATTGGGGCAACGCGGGGCAGCGTAAGGGTCCCCAAGGTAATGACCTTCGACCCATCGATCGTGACCGGAAGCCGTCGCCGCCGAGGTGACGTTAACGTCGCGGATGCGCAGAACCACCGCATCCCCGGGCATGGCCCCCTCCACCGCAACCGGCCGGGTCACTTCATGGCCGCCCCGAATTCGGGGCGTAATCATCGGTCCCCAACAGCCGGGCGCCGTGTTGCCCACGATGGTCCCGCCCGCCCTTAACGGGCCGAGCATGGGTTGTGCCGGATCGAGAATACCATCGGTCAGCTCGGAAACGAGGACCGTTGCCTTCGCGCTGCTTTTGGCGCTGGAAGGAGTCATGATTAAATGCCTTTCGTTAGCGGTGGGGGTACGTCTATCGGCGCCTTGACCATGCACGAGCATCGGCGTCAGAGGGCTGGCTCCGTCACGAACCAGCCAGGGAATGTAGCGGGGTTCTTTACCGGTCTCAAGCAGCAGAGCCGGGTCGAACGGCCCCGGCGTTTCTCGCCTGGAACGGAAACGGCAAGTCGACGGCGGCCGCTTGATGCCTGTGATAACCTCTTGGCAAGGCGTCTAACAGTTCGCCGTTTCCCAGTTGCTCCCAACCGCGCGCACGCGCCTCCGTCACCGCGTGCTGACACACAGCCGCGCGACCGCGTCACGAGCGGTCGAGAAGAGGAGTGCAGCCGACGCGCCCCTGGCCCAGCATGCGCCCGGTCCGAAGATGTTCTCTGGTTTGCAACTGGAATTTTGGGCGCAGGTATGACGGTCAAGGTCGAGGGTAAACCGTCCATCCGCATTGATGCGCCTGAGAAGGGGGGTTATTGACCGCCGCCTCCGATGAGCGATCGGAAAACGGCCCCGTCTCGGCGGTTGGCTGGAGGGTCCGCTTCGGCCCGTGTGGTTGAATCCCGCGCCGTCGCGCAGGCCTGCGGGGTCAATCGCGCCGCAAGCAAAAGCGCGGCTTCCCCATGCCCAACGCCTCCGGGTCGGCGGATGGAGCAATTGCGGGCTGAAAGACACCCAAGAAACACTTCCGCGGCGTACGCCGGGTTCCATGCTTCCCTTTCGGCCCCCGGTTGTGCAACGGCTTATCGATGTCCGAGCCTTGGCCATCCAACCGTTCCATCGGCGTGATCAACGAAAGCGCAAAGCCGCCAAGCAAAACCGTTGCCCTTAAGGTTTCAACGACGGCGTTTCTGCCGTATACTGTGCAAGATAGGCGACGGTAAGAACGGCACCGGGTGCTTTTGTTCTGACATGTTATTGACGTAGAAGGACCATCACTCGATCGACGCTGATGCGGGAAGCCTGCGATGAAAACGATCGAACGCCCGATGACCCTCGAAGAGTTCGACGCGCTGCCGGAAAGCAATCGGCCCGCCCAGTTGATTGAGGGACACTTGGTCGCGGCGCCGGCACCGGACCGTTTTCACCAACGCCTTTCAGGGGCGATCTATGTGGCGGTCTACCTCCACCTGGAGGCTCATCCCGATCGAGGTGAGGTGTACCAAGCACCCTTCGAGGTCCAGTTCCCGGGCGTCAACGTCTACCAGCCCGACGTGATGTTTTTCACCCGAGCGCACCTGGGCCGGCTTACCGATAAGCGCGCGGTGGGCGCTCCGGATCTCGTCGTCGAGATCCTTTCGCCCTCCACTGCACGGTATGACACCGGCAAAAAGCGCGAAGTTTACGCGCGTTTTGGCGTCGCCGAGCTTTGGATTGTGGATCCCCCGCGTCGTAGCGTCAGTGTGTACGGGTTGGGTCAGGATCCCGACCAACCGCTGCGGGTGCTCAAACACAGCGACGTATTAAGGACCGCCCTGTTGCCCGGCTTTGAATTACCACTGAGCCGCGTGTTTGGCCGCGAGCATTGATGCCGAGGGACTCCCGTTGCCGGCCCGGGCAACTGGCATTTTGGTTCCCTTACTTTTGCGCTTCGAAGAGCGCAGCTCTTCCCGAACGCAAAAGTTCGTTACCGTCGCCCCCGAACCGGAGCTCTAGCGCCAAGGGAGGCAACGGAATAAATCGCGAGCCCTCAAGCGGTTTTATGCCGGATGCCGAGCTTGCGCGAGCGAGGGAGGGGGCAACCGATGCTCCCCCACCCCACCGTGGGCCCGGTCCGCAGGACGATTCGACGCGCCCCGACCAACCGCCGACTCGGGAGGCGGAACACCCGTCCCCGGGACTTTGGACTTGCCACGCCGGCGGACCTTTTTCCCAAACCCACTGGTGCCCATGGCGTCGACCCTTGCCTTCGAGTTTGCGGAGGAGGGTTTGCTGGTGCTGCACCATCGTTTCCAGCGATTCCATTTGGCACCCTTTTTCGGAAAACAAAGCGATTTGAAGCCGCCGGGCAAAGCGGCGCCGGCGTTCGGTTCAAGGGGGGATGCTGCGTCAAGCCCGCCGCCGATGACGGCCCAAGCTCCGGGCCCGCCGGTGCGGATCCGGCCACTTCAGCGCGATCTGCCCGATGCTCGAGTTGGTCGGAGCCCCGCGCGGCTCGACGGCCTGAACCGTCGCCCAACCGTGAAAGCGGTGGGCGGGGTCGGCCGTGAGAGCAGGAAGCGGCGGTAAGCAATCGTAGCGCCCCCGCAAAAAGCGCCGGCGGGGCACGCCGCCCTTCTACCGGACCCGTTCGCCGGCCAGGTAAGTGAGGCGTTGCTCTAACCAGGCGTCGCGTCTTCCGTCCGAGAGTAGCGCGGCTGGAGGTCGTCTCTCGACCTTTTAAGGGCAGTCCGACGCCAGAGGTTTCGCCGTGCGCTCCATCGCTTGAGGTCCTCAGCTCGGACCAGAATGCCGAAACCTACAGGTAACTCAACCACCCCCAGTCGGGATGGGCGCCCTTGAACGCCAGGTACCACCGGCAGGGGAAGTAAAGCAGCCCTAAAGCAAGCCACCACATCAGATAAATGAAGGGCAGGCCGTGGCCGTACCCGGCCGGAGGATCTTAGGTCATAAAGCGCCCCTGCCAGAGCCAAGCGACGGGTTGATGGAAAAGCCAGCCCACCACGATGGCCAAGCCGTGGATCACAAAGAGGTGCAGAACGTAGTAAACAGGGGCACGCGCCCGAACACCAGCAGCATCCGCCCGAAGCCGCGCTGCGCCGGCGCGCCCTCCAGCCACGCCAGGAGGATCAGGGCGGGACCAAGGGTCATCAGCAGGTAATCCAGCGACGGCGGGTATTTCAGGGCGTCAAAAAAGGCGATGACGGTCCGCGTCAGGCGGGGCTGGACTTGCCAGGGCCCTGCCGTGGACGGCACGGGGAAAGACATGCCGGCGTCGCCATTGCCGTAACCGTTGAGCGCGCGCAGCACAAAGAAAGCCAGCGTGAGCGCCACCCCCAGCCCGAGCGTCCATTGGCGGCGGTCCGGCCGCACGAGTAGCGCCCCCAGGGCGTAGCCCGCCGCCATGACCCCGACCCAGGGCACTAACGGGTAGAGGACGACGAAGCCCACGTGCGGCGTGATCCAGACCGCGCCGGGCCGATGGAGGACGGTCCAGAGGCCGGCGAGGTTTCCCAGCGCGGCCGGGGGAATCGGGTCGAGCAGGTTATGAAACGCGATGGCGGCCACGCCCAGCGCGGCAATCCAGCCAAGCGGCAGCTGAACGATCAGCGCCATCGCCGCCATCAACCAGCCCAGCGCCCAAATCACTTGCACCACCGGGGCCGCGGCAAAGGCAAAATTCCACGCAAAGTGCACCACGGTCAGCTCCAGCAACACCAGCCAGAGGCCGCGCGTCCACAGGAAGCGGGCGACTTGGGGCACGGGCTCGCCTCGGGTTACGGGGAGGTAGGCCCCGGTGCCGGCCAAGAGGAAAAACACCGGCGCGCAGGGGTGGGTGATGGCCCGGGTGAAGAACAACGCCCCGAAGGTCTTGCTCAGGTCTTCCGGTTCAAACGCCAGCCCCGTGAAGTAGTCGCGGGTGTGGTCCAGGGCCATGAGCGCCATGGCCAACCCGCGCAACAGGTCCACCGACACGAGGCGAGGGGACCGGCCGGAAGCAATTGAGGGGTCAAGGGTTGCAACACGCGGTAGGTGCATCGGAGTTTTTGGATTCCGAAGCTTGCCAAACGGCTCCTGGCCAGCGTATGCCGCCAGCGGCCAAAATTGCCACACTTTCGCTTAAAATGCCCAAGGGCCAAACGTACGGGGGTGATGGGCGGGCTGCTGCGCACCCGCCTCCAACCCGAGCTCGCCTTTAGCCACCCTTAAAAGCGGCCGGGCAAGCCGGCCCCTTCTCGGCAGTTGGCGGGAGCCTCCGTCATGCCCCGTATTTGGATGCTGGCCTTGTGCAAGCTCAAGCCAGAGGGCAACCGGCGTTCCCCCACCCCGCGATGCACCCGGTCCGAAGAACGATTCGACGCGGCCCGGCCCACCGCCGCCTCAGATTGCCGATGACCCGGGCGCATGCGCCCCGTGGATCGAAGCCCCGGTTTTGTGCTACAGGTAAAGCCGCCATGTTGAAAACGCCGCCAAGCGCCCCCGTGCTTCAGCGCTTCCGCGCCGCCGTCGCTCAAACCTACGGCGCCCGGCTGGAGCGCATGGTTTTGTTCGGCTCGCGCGCGCGCGGGGATGCGCCGCCGGACTCCGATTACGATGTCGCGGTCTTTCTGCGCGGCATCAATGACCTTAATGCCCGCTGGACCGAGATGGACCGGCTTGCCGATATCAGCACCGCCTTGCTTGAGGAAACCGGCGCATTTGTTCACGCCATGGCTTACCGGGCCGGTTCCTATAACGAGCGCACTCCGCTCATGCACGAAATCCGCGCCGAAGGCATTGACTTGTGAAGCCGGAGAGCGCGGCCTATTTGAACAAAGCTCGCCAGTTCCTTGGCAAAGCCCAAACGTTGTTTGATGAGCTTTATTGGCCCGACGAAGCCGGCCGCGCGGCGTACCTTGCCGCGTTGCACGCGGCGCAAGCTTTGATCTTTGAGACGACCGGCAAAGTGATTAAGCGGCACAGCGGCGTCCACAGCAAGTTCTCGGAGCTTGTTCGGGCCGAGCCGCGCGTGGACGACGAGCTACGCGCCTTTCTTGGCCGCGCTTACAACCTGAAAGCGGTCGCCGATTACGAAGCCGGTCCCGGCGCGCAGGTGTCCCCCGAGAAGGCGCGGGCGGCGATCGCCACGGCGCGGCGGTTCGTCGAATGCGTCACGAGCCTCATCAACGTTCGCTAAAGGACGAGGGGTACGGCACGTCTGCACCCGCCAGTTAGTCATGCATCACCGCCGGTTCGATCATCTCCCATAACTTCTCGGTGAGTCCCTCATGTTTCCTGACTTGTCTGACGCCGATGCGTGTAGACCTTCTCCATGGATGATATCCTGGGGTGCCTTCAACGCCCCAGCGGATGCAGTGAAACCAGAAGGGCGAAATCCTAAACCCGAAGGACCAAACAAGGGCGTCGCTGACGGGCGCGGGCGGGGTCGCCGAGCCGAAGGGATCAAGCCCCACGTGGCCCCCATCACCGGCCGCAAGGTGGCCGGCTTGGACGGGCGCACCACCCGCAGCAAGGGTTACCAGATCAGTCAGACCATTCGCAAGTGCGCCGAGCAGATCTTTGGGTGGGCCAAGACGGTGGGGGGCATGCGCCGGAGCCGTTACTGCGGGGCCGAGCGCACCGACGCGGCCTGCAAGTGGGTGGT